>DAOVLG010000075.1 GCA_030631385.1 Candidatus Coatesiibacteriota bacterium
ATGTCCACCAGACGGTCGGAGAGGGCCTGGTAACCTCCTCCCTCCCGCACCACTAAGAGGGCCGCCGACTGCTTCCCCCGGGAATCGCCGCCGGTTTCATCCCCCGCCGCGAGCGCCGCCACAAGGCGTCGGGCAAGCGGTCCGTCGGTTTCGAGGAAGGCCCGCTCCATGGCGACGAGTACTTCCTCTCCGACCAGGATGTTACCCTGGACGCTGTAGTTCTCCCCCTGTCGGTCGCCTGACCCAGCGCGCGGCGCTGGACCCGAGCCACGCGACGCGAGCCTTTTTCAATCTAAATACAAACGCCGCGTACGCGGCAGGTGCGTACAATCAACAATTGACTTACAACGCGAGGCTATGTCCAGCTTTTAAGCTGGCGGCGATGCGCCCGGCGGCGTCTATGATTGCCACCTGGCGGTATTCCGCCTCCTCGTCGAACTCCAATAGAACCGCCAGGGTCTGTTCGGCGGTGAAGCCCGCCAGCGCACGGCGCTGGACCCGAGTAACGCGATGAAAACTTTATTAATACAATCATTAATGCCGCGTACTCGGCAAATTGCGTTCTTATACAAAGAAATCTTTTCACGAGACTGTGTCCAGCTTCAAGCTGGCGGACGTCGGTATAGGCCTGGGTGGCCACGGCCAACGCAGCGCGTTGGATCGCCGTACCGCGTGGAAAGGTTCAGTTATTTGAGAATTATTACCCGCGTACCAAAGACTGTGTCCAGCTTCAAGCTGGCTCGGCTCTCGCCCAGGGAACGATGTACCCCACGGCCAGCACCCGCGATGCAACACCCACTCCCCACTCCCGGGTGAGGGGGTCGAAGGCTGCGATGGAGAAGGTTGCGGTTACCGGTTCCATCGCTGGATCGGTGGCCATGGACGGCGTTGTAAGGGCGAATAATAACACGATAAGAGAAACCGCTTGGCGTAACTGCATAACTGCTCCTTACATATCGGAGAAATTCTACCACGGGCTAGTATATGACAAAAAGGCTCGAAGGGTTTTGCGATAAATAAGCTTTCGTTCAGGTTGGGCTTGATAGGATTAACCGGAGTGGGTATCATCCCTTTCACTGATTCATGCGTTAAGGGAGGGGTAGATGCGTAAGTTATTGGTTTTGATGCTCATAGGAGTATCCATCGGCCTGACTCAGGAAGACGACTTCTCCTTCGTGATCCTCGGCGATCGCACCGGCGACCACCAGGAGGGTGTCTACGGCGCCGTGGTCGAGAAGAGCCTCGCCGAGGGGGCCGACTTTTACATCACCGTCGGTGATCAGATCGAGGGCTACGCCAACTTTTTCCATGATATCAATGAGCAGTGGGAGGAGTACTTCGGGATAGTCGAGCACATACCCGTCGAACTCTACCTCGTACCCGGGAACCACGACATCTGGGACGACGCCTTCGAGGGTCTATGGCGTGAGTGGACCGGCCGCGAGCCCAACTATTCCTTCGACTACGAAGGCGTCCACTTTTTAATCCTTGACAACGGCCGCTGGGACTTCACCGCCGATCTGCCGGAGGAAACCTTCGCCTGGGTCGTGGATGATTTAAGCTACAAAGAGGATGCCCGATTGACCCTGGTCTTCTTCCACAAACCCCTCATCTATTACACCCTGACCGAGAATGAAGGGGACCGCCTACATAAAATACTTTTAGAACACGGCGTAGATGGCGTGTTCATGGGGCATTTACACACGTATGGCTATACGGACTACGACGGGATCCCCTACACCATAATCGGCTCCTCGGGCGGCCACATTTCGGCCGAGGATTTCTTTCAGTACGCCGTGGTCAATGTAGAGAGGGATTCTTACACCGTCGAGATCGTTCCCCTGGAATCTGAGTAGCGGTACGGAAGGGTGGTTTCTATCACCGACCTCAAGTTGAAGAACCGCATCCGATGGGAGGCGATCACCTTCGACGAGGTTTTTCTCGACGAATCGGCTTTAAACTGCGGCCTCACCTTCGAGGTTGGGGTCAAGAACCTTTACGACACCCCTCTTGAGGTTGCCTTCGAGTGGTTCACCGAAGGGATGGACTGGGTTGTGGACCCGGATATGGGCGTGTTTTTGCTCGAATCCGACGGGAGTGACGCGGTGACGTTTTATGCCGGCTCCTCCGGGGAGCTCTACCCCCTCCCCCGGTTCATCCTCCGTTACCCCTACCGGGAATATAGGTACTACACATACAACGACCTACCGCGTTTCCTGCGCACCCAGGAGGTTTACCCTATTGGTGAGCCGAGCGTGGACGGTGTCCTCGGCGAGGGTGAGTGGGAAGGCGCGGTGGTCACGGAAATCTTCTGCAGCCCCGATGGCGGCGGGATGGACATCGAGGAGACCCGCTTCTACTGGGGTTACGACGACGAATATCTCTACATCGCCGCCGACTGCGTCCAAAGGGGCCCGGAGAGTCTCTTGATGCGGACCGAGGAACCCGACGGCGACACTTTTCAGATCTACTTCGACCCCAAGGCGGTCTCTTTCGACCAGCGGATCTTCATGACCGACGAGGGGTACCAACGCGCGGCGGACTGGCAGTATCCCATCGAATACGACTCGAGCCTCTTCGGCAGGCTCCTCTTCACGGACTAAAGCTGGTCACCATCCCCTTATAAAGGAGGGCGATTGAGCGCCCTCCTCTCTTTGGTTTCAATCGGTCTTATCGGGTTATGACCAGCCGCTTCGTCAGTGTCGCCTCCTCGGTGCTCAGGCGGTAGAGGTAGATGCCGGGCGAAACGTCGGCGCAATCCCAGGCGATCTCGTGCCGGCCGGACGTAAGCTCGCCGTCCACGGGGGTGGCCACCCGCCGTCCGGACAGGTCGTAGACGGTAAGACTCGCGTGGCCGCCTGCGGGAAGCTCAATCTCGATGTAAACCCTGTCTCGAGCCGGGCTCGGATAGGGCTCTGAGAGGGTCAGTCTACCAATGCTCTCCGGCATGACCACCAGGACCGGACCGACGCGGGTTATGGTGCCGTCGGAGTGTAGGAGCTCCAGGTAGTACTCGTTCTGTTTGCCGGGTGCGCGGTCGAGGTAGCGGCCTGTTTCCGCGGGGAGTTCCAGGCCGTTGAGCTTCGCGTCGCCGCGGTAGAGATTCAGACCGGCCAGATCCCCGGCATCGGCCAAGGACCAGCTCAAGAGGACGCCCTCGTCGGTTGGGCCGCCGGTGAACTCGGCCACCTTTGCGCCTGCGCTGGCCTCAACGTCACAGGTCCCCTCGTAGGGCCAGGTGTCCTGGAAACTGACGGTGACACTGAGCACGCCATCCTCGGCTACTTCGGGGTAGAAGGTGACCTCGCCCGAGGCGCGCGTGTAGCCCACCAGGTAGACGTCATCCTCTTTGTAGAGGCAGACGCGAGCGTTGCGGAGCGGACCGCGGCTCTGGGTGTTCACAGTAACGGTGAATTCACCGCCGTCCCAGTTGACGGGGTGGGTGACGGTGAGCTCCTCGGGAGCGTCACACCAGATCAGCGTCTCGCATGGACCGAGGATGTTCTGGACGTACATGCACCAGCGGATGCTGGTGTTGCCCTTTGCTATCGGGACGAAGTAATCCTTGGAGAAGGCCTGGGCGGCGCCGAAGCTGGTGAGGTCCTCGTCGAAAACGGCGGCGAAGAACTGCTCGTCGATAACGTTGCTCGCCCCCGACGGTGCGTCGCCGGGCATGTAGAGGCCGTAGCGGGAATTGAACATGACGGCCACAGACCCGCCGTCGGGAGCCAGCACCAGCCCTTCGCCGGCGCAACGGGCACGGTCGAAGCCGCCGCACATGCAGCCCTGGGCGTAGAACCAGCCAGCCTTGTCACCGTTGGTCATTTCGTAGGCGTCCGAGGTGTAGATGTAGTCGTAGCCGGTGCCGATGACATCGTAGCTGGAGTGGTGTAGCTGGTTGACCACGGCGGAGTGGCCGGACTCGAACTCGGCGATGATATCGGCGGCGCCGTAGGTCATGTCGCGCTCGTAGAAGGTGTTATACGGGAAGTCCTCAGGCAGATGTGTCGCCACCTGGTCCTTGCCGTCTCCGCCCCAGGTGGGGATGTTGTCCAGTCTGCCGCCTATGAAGATGGTGTGCAACGGGAAGTCGGAAGGGATGCTCTTCTCGTAGGTCAACGTCTTGGAGACCATTACCTCGGTTTCCGCGGTGCTGTTGACCGGGAAGCGGGAGACGAAGACGTCGGCGTAGAGGTCCACCTCGTCCCAGGGCCACTCACCCCAGTAATCGTCGTCGTCGGCGTTCCAGTCGCCGTCCAGGTCGGAGTAGTAGAGGTCGCAGGGAATCATGTTGGTGTCGGGAGTGCCGAAGTTGGCGACGTAACCGCGGCGCTCGCGGACGTAAGAGCAGTCACCGCCGAGGACGACATATGTGGTGGACCAGTTCTCGAAGGCGGCGATGATGAAGTTGCGAATCTTCTCGGCCTGATCGCGGCCGTCGTAAGTGGTGATGATGTACTCCACGGTCACCAGGGCCGTGGTCAGACCCTTCTTGAGCTTCCACTCCACCAGCGGTTGGAAGGCCTCGACGAACTCCTCGCGGGTGATTAGTACCCACTCCGCGGTTACACCGACGTTTGGCTCGTTGTAGATCGGCTCTATGCCGGTACCGATCACCTTGGGTTGCACGATCTCCGCGGGTAGATAGACGGACTCGGGATTGATCACCAGCCGGCGGACGCGTTCGGCGTTGATGTCGGCGGTGGCCGGGGTGATGACCCGCGGGGTGCGGATCTCGTATGGCAGTGTTTCGAGCACGACGTTGAATTCGATCTCGGTGATAAGCTCGAGCTTCCCCGAGGCGGGGCGGTAGATGAAGGGGCAGAAAAGCACGTCAGCCACGCCGTAACCGGCAATATTTCCGCCCCCCGCCGCCTCCAATGGGCGCTGCGGGTAGGGGTCGTTGGAGTAGTAGACCGGAGAGAAATTCTCCTCGAAGGAGCCCGGTTTGCTTATCGGCCTCATTTCCTGGGCCGGGAAAACGGTGTAGCTGCCGGGCAGCTCAGCCGTCTCCAGGGATACGATCTCCACCTCGGCGGTTCCCAACCCCGCGGGTACAGCGATCCGCAGCGGCAACCAGGGCAGGTGGGGATCCCCGGGCTCGTTGGTGTAAATCCCGCCCGGAACACGGGGGATATAGTACCCCTGGCTCACGTCGAGCTTGATTACATCCTGGTCTACGGAGTAGTGGTAGGCCAGGGTGATCACCGGGATAACCAATAAAAGCAGCAGAAACTTCCGCACGGTGCCCCCTTCTTTTTGGAAAAACGATCCTCACTCAGTGGGTGTACGTATCATACCACGGATTTATTTAATACAAATATTCTTCCTTGGCAAGGAAAAAGGTTTATAAAGCCTTGGGATTCTAGGTAAATGATGCCGGGATGCACCCAGCCTTCATTATATCCGGGTGTAGGCACGCTTTCAAATTTTATTTCAGGGGGATGAGCAGCTCCTTGGGCTCCGGCGTTAGATTCTTCACCTTCCCATCGGGGTTAACGCAGAGCGTGTCCTCGACCCGGACACCGTATCCCTTCTCCGGGTAGTAGACCCCCGGTTCGTTGGTGAAGACGCTGCCCCGCTTGATTACATCGGGATTCTTGTCGGTTCCGCCGAGGCGTGGTTTCTCATGGACGTTAAGACCGACGCCGTGGCCCAGTCCGTGGCAGAAGCCCACCTGGGTCGAGGGGCTCTCGATGATGGTCGGGTGGCCGGCCTTGGCGATCAACTCCGCCGCCCGTTTGTGGTATCCGTGGGCGCGTTCGCCGACCTTGATCGAGCTTTCGATCTCGGCCTGGACCTCCTTGACGAGCTCGTAATCCCGGTACGCTTCACGGTGAACCTCGCCAACGCACCAGGTGCGCGTCATATCGGAGTAGTACCCGTGACCGATCTCCCGGGGAAACATGTCGTAGACGATGGGTTCCCCCACCCGGAGCTGACGGGAGTCTGTGCCGTGGGAGTGGGGGTAACCGCCCTCCTCTCCGGGGGCGAAGATGGTGCCCACGTCTTCCATCAGTCCCCGCTTGAACAGTTCGAGGGTGATGAACCGTTTGACGTATCCCACCGTCAACGGTTCATCCTCGTGGTAGAGTTCACCACTGCGTTCCTCCGCGGAGCCGAGGAGCCCCCTCACCTCGGCGTATACCTCGCAGGCCTTCCGACCCACCTCGCGGATGCGGGAAATTTCCTCGGCGTCCTTGGTTTCCCGGGCGGTGATGATGACGTCATTCTCGAACTCGGGCTCGATGCTGATCTCGGGTACAGCATCGTTTAGCGCGCGGTAGAAGGCGAAGCTCGCGCCGACGCCGCCCCTGCCGTAGAGGGAGACCCGCCCTTTCACGCCCACGTCCGCCATCATGCGGCGGAGGAACAGCACGGCCCGCTTGAGGTGGTCCGGCTCCTGTACCATAAGCTCGTGGTAGTTGTACTTCGTCGTGTCCACGGCAATGAAGGGCAGCTTCTTGGCCTCCTCGCGCTCGAAGGGTCCGGTGAAGAGGTAGGCCCGGCCGCCTCGGGGCTTCCACAGGGAACAGTATCCGATGGGGGCGTCACCGAGGAAGTAGTGCATCGAAGGGTTGTCCCCGTTGCCGCCCTCGATGAAGAGCCAGTCTATCCCCCGCTCTTCCATCAGCCTGTCAATGTCCTCGCGCATGGTGCTCCTTCTATATTTTGTCACCTTTTAAAGTATACCCTTCGTCCAGGTTGGTGTAAACAGCCTAAAAACGCCCGGCGGGTGGACGTTTTTACTAAAGAGACCTTAAAGTGTCTAACCCCGTACGTCTAGCCTCTCCACCAGCCAATCGCTGATCAGGTCCAGGAAACCGGGGACGAACTCCTTGGGAAGCTCGGCGTATTCGGAGAAGGCGCCGGTCTCCGTCTCCTGGAACAGGTGGTTGGCGTGGGGGACTATCTCCAGGGTGTAATCGGGATGACCGGTTTCGGTGAGGACCTCCTCCATCCTCGCCCGGTTCTCCTCCGCCGGAACCTGGAGGTCGAACTCGCCCCAGACCGCCAGGAGCGGACAGGTGATTTTTTCCAGGTCCACCGCCGGGTCGTAGTCCAGGAAGAACCGGTACCAGGGGCTCTCCACGGCGGCGAACTGAATCTTAACCATCTGCTCGACGTAGGCATCCACGTCGGTAATGGCGGCGCGCTCCTCTTCGGATAGATCATCGAGGGATTCGGTGATAAGTATCCCGGTCTCCTCCTTGAGGCTTTCGGTGTCTTCACCGGTCCGGATTGCGCTGAATATCCGGTCCTGCAGATCAAGGTTTTTTGCGATCTGCTCTTCAGTCATACCCTCGGCGCGGGCGATCAATTCCAACTGCGCCTTGACGATCTTTTCGCCGG
>DAOVLG010000222.1 GCA_030631385.1 Candidatus Coatesiibacteriota bacterium
GACACCCTCCGAGATGTAATCGAGGCCGGGATCGAGGGCACCAGCGACCGGGCCCTGGCCTTGGCGGCCTGGCTCGATGCCGATTTTCTCCACGAAACCGACCGGGCGGCCACCGACCTGACCGAGCTGATCGGCGGTTACCCCGGCTCGGTCTTACTGGAATACGCCCGCCGTGGGTTAGCCGCCCTGAATGAGTAATGGCGAACGATGGGGAAATGGGTAACGAGGACACCCTGGATCGTCTCAACGAGCTCTACCGGTACTGCACCCTCTGCCCCAGGGGGTGCGGGGTGGACAGGACGGCGGGGGAAATGGGCTCCTGCGGCGTCGGCCCGCTTCCATTGGTCACCTCCGCCGGTCCCCATTACGGAGAGGAACCGGAGCTGGTCGGGCGGGGTGGCTCGGGGACGATCTTCTTTGGCGGGTGCAACCTGCACTGTCTGTTCTGCCAGAACGCCGACATCAGCCAGAACGCAACGGGACGCCCCACGGAGCCCGAGGAGCTGGCCCTCCTGATGCTCAATCTCGAGCGGATGGGCTGCGAGAACGTTAACCTCGTGACGCCGACCCACTTCGCCCCGCCGCTGGCACGTGCGATCGGCCTGGCCCGCGGGATGGGCTTGCGGGTACCCGTGGTGTGGAACTGCGGGGGGTACGAGAGCCTCGAGGTCATCGAACTCCTCGACGGGATCGTCGAGATCTACATGCCCGACTTCAAGTACGGCCCCCAGGCTCCCGCCGGAGAGCTATCCCAGGCGCCCGATTACTTCGAGAAATGTTCCGAGGTTTTGGGGGAGATGCATCGCCAGGTAGGAGCTTTACGAACTAACGATCGGGGCGTCGCGCGGAAGGGGGTGCTCATCCGCCATCTCGTCCTGCCGAACAACCTGGCCGACTCCCGGAACGTCCTCCGGTTCATCGCCGAGGAGCTCTCAACGGACACCTACGTCAACATCATGGCCCAGTACCATCCCCACCACAGAGCGGCGGAGTATCAGGGAGTGAATCGGCGTCCGACATCGGCGGAACTCAACGACGCCTGGGAGTACGCGCGAAGCCTGGGCCTCCACCGGGGTTTCTAAAGCGATAACCATTCCAATAAATAAAAAAAGGGAGGCTCAGGGGCCTCCCTTCAACAACAAGATGTGTTAGGGCGAAAAGATGTCTTTGATACTACCCCAGCTTGTTTCTTCAACAGCATCATCCGGGGCGTTTTCGATGAAGTAGTACACCATGTTCTTGAACATGTTCACCGTCTCCGGTGTCTGCGACATGCGCCACCACTCCACCGCATTCCAGTTACCGTTCCAGTAGACTACCGTACCGCCGTTGGGATTAGGAATCTCTGTTACAAGGATTTTGGGGGGGCCGACCGTAAAATCACCGATGATCGTCAACGCCACCGTGTAGGTGTGCGGGGGCTTTGGTGAACATACATCGTGGTCGGCGGCACATTCGAGGATGTCGTAGGTGCCGTCGAAGTAACCCGCCGGTCCGTCCATTATCCAGTTCTCGGGTCTGGTAACCGTGAATTTATCGCAGAAGGGGTAGTCTCCATAGGTTGTCGAACCAACCAGGGCGGCCATCAGCGGGTCGTTGGGGCTGCCCAGGGAGTCCTCACCGGTCACCGTCAGGAAGTTGCCCTCCACGACCCATGCCAGCATGGCGTCGTGCTCGGCCTCTTCGATGGCCCGGTTGTCGTTGTACCAGAGGATGATATCGTAGTCCTGGAGAAATTTGATGTCCCCGGAAAGTTTATAAAACCAGTTGTTGTGCCAATGGTCGTAGGTGATCCCCATGCCGTCGAGAATAGTACATACGCTATCCAGATTGGGATAGTCGTCGGGCATACCATGATCGGGAGGTGCGTCATCCAAAAGCAGAATCTGGTAAGCCGGCGTACCGATGACCACGATCAACAAGAGACAGACGATCCTAATTTTCATAATAAAACTCCCAGTCTAAGCAGCCTGTGTCGAATGGACAGTCCTCGACAGCCTTCAGACCAAGGGGAGTATAAATCAACTTCTGCTATGGCGTAAAGATGTCCTTGATCTTTCCCCAGGAAACCTCTTCAACGGTCGAGTTTAATCGCGACATTATGTTCCGGAACATGTTGACCGTGTCCATGGTCTGGGACTTACGCCACCACTCGACGGAGTCCCAGTTGCCGTTCCAGTAAACGATGATCCCGCCCCACTCGCCGACGTCCTCGGTAAGCAGGATCTTGTCCGGGCCGATCAGGCCTCCGGTGAAGGTGCCGGCGATCTTCACCGTGCCCGGCGCCGCCAGGGCCCAGTCGTGATCGGTCGCCTCGTGCAGGATATCGAATACACCCTGAAAATAACCCCACGGGCCGTCCATGATCCAGTTGTCCGAGTTGGAGACGCCGAAGCTGTCGCAGTACGGGTAGTCGCCGTAGGTCACCGAGCCGATGAGATTTGCCATCCGTGGATCGTTCGGGTTTCCCAGTGAGTCGTAACCGGTTACGACCAGGTAGTTGCCTTCACCAACCCAGTCGAGAACCGCGTCGTACTCAGCCTGTTCGATGGCCCGGTTGTCGTTGTACCAGATGATGATGTCGTAACTGGCCAGAAAAGTGGGATCTGCCGTAATTCCGGGATAGCGGTGCCGGTTGTCCCACTCGTGATCGTAGTCTATCCCCATCTCGTCCAAGATCCCCTCAACATCATCAAGGTTGGCATAATTCACGTAGTATGGATCGTGGATATCAGTAGAATTATCATCGACAAGCAGCAGCTCGTGGGCCGAAACAGAAATCGTAAGAACACCGAGTAAAAGCGAAAGCGTTTTTTTCATACTAAAACTCTCTTCAGGGACACCCACAGAAACGGAGCCGTTTCAGCAAGCATTTAACGTTAAGCTACATCCCAACTTAATATAGCATCGTTAACCCGGAGCGTCAACAAATTGTACGACTTGACTAATCCAAAGGCCCCTGGCAGAATCTATCGGAGAGTGAATGAGTCGCATAAGCTGCAGATAAGGTGCCCCGCCAAGGTCAACCTCGGGCTGGCCGTCCTCGACCGACGCGACGACGGCTACCACAACGTCGAGACGATTCTGGCGGCCATCTCCCTGGGGGACGGTCTGACGGCGCTACGGGCTGAAGAACTCTCCCTCACGGTGTACGGCCAGCACAGCGTGCCGGTGGACCGGCGCAACCTCGTGTGGAAGGCTGCCGAGGCCTTTGCCGAGGTGACCGGAATTCCACCCGGCGTACGATTCGAGTTATCCAAACGCATTCCACCGGGGAGCGGATTAGGAGGTGGATCGAGCGATGCCGCCGGCGCGCTGGTAGCCCTTAATCACCTCCATGATAGTCCACTCGACCCCGATGAGATGACAGAGATCGCCACCGGGCTGGGTGCCGACGTCCCTTTCTTTCTGGATGGCGGGATTGCGCTGGCCGAGGGTCGAGGTGAGCGCCTGAGAGTGTTGAAATCCAAGGCGCAGATATGTATAGTCCTCGCCTTCCCCAAGGCCGCGGTCTCCACGACCTGGGCCTACGGACAGCTCTCGGAGGAGGACTTCGGCAGGCTTCCCCTGGAGGAAATCGAAGGTTGGCTCGATGGCGGTCCGGCGCCCCGGGAACTGCCCAACGCCTTTTCCCGGAAGATCACCCGTTTCTTCGGCGAGATCGGCCGCACCCTGGAAACACTGCGACGAAGCGGATTGAAACCGGTCAGCCTGTCAGGCTCCGGCGCCTGCTGCTTTGGCATCGCCCAGGACGAAAACCAAGCGTTTCAGGCAGCCCACTCTCTGGAATCGAGAGGAATCGCCTCGATCCCCACGGAAACTATTGACAAAGGTGTCTCGATAATAGAGAATAAAATAGCCTGAAGTCTTGTCACCCCCGAGGAGGCACATATGGAAATCACCGAAGTGAGGGTTAGTCTACGCGATGAGGAAAAGCTGAAGGCTTACGCCTCTATCGTGTTCGACAACTGTTTCATCGTTAAAGACCTGCGTGTCATAGACGGAAACGACCGTCTCTGGGTGGCCATGCCCAACAAAAAGCGCCGCGACGGCACCCGCCGCGACGTCTGCCATCCTCTCAACGCCGAAACGCGCACGCTGATCGAGGAAGCGGTGCTGTCGAAGTACGACGAGCTCATGCGGGAAAATCTCTACCAGGACTCCACCGAAGGTGAAGAGACTCCCGTAGAAGAGACTCCCGTAGAAGAGACTCCCGTAGAAGAGACTCCCGTAGAAGAGACTCCCGTAGAAGAGACTCCCGTAGAGTCGGAAGAGGACGAAGAGTAA
>DAOVLG010000393.1 GCA_030631385.1 Candidatus Coatesiibacteriota bacterium
ACTGGTTCGAATCCAGTATCGCCCACCACTTCGTAGAGGTGAGACCGTCGGTTGGACGGTCTCTTTTCGCGTTCTCGCAACAGGTCATCCCGCCGCTCAAGGCGGTCGGCATTGCTGTTGACATATCTGCAAACGGACAATAAGATAGCCGTCGTCTCGTAAAGCGCGATAATCGTAAAAGGAGAAAAGCCCATGGCCAAGATCTTCCCTTTTAGGGCCTACCGTTACTCGGACAAGGCCGGTGATCTGAAGGACCTCGTTACGCAGCCCTACGACAAGATTTCTGGCGATCTTCGGGCCGAGTATTACTCGCGCAGCGAGTGGAACATCGCCCGGATTATCAAGAGCGACGAGGGTCCCGCCGACAGCACCAACGAATACAAAAAAGCGGCGGAGCTTTTTGGGAAGATGATCAGCAGGGGTATCCTGGTGAGGGACGACAAGCCGGCCGTCTACGCCTACGATATCGAATACCGGGGAGCCAAGGGCGACACCCGCATCCGCAGCGGCTTCATCGCCACCACCCAACTCGAGGACTTCGACAAGGGTCACGTCAAGCCCCACGAGACGACCCTGGCCGGGCCCAAGGCCGACCGGTTGAATTTAATGCGCGCCACCGGCGCGAACTTCGGCCTGATCTTCATGCTCTATCCCGACAAGGAACTGGCCTCGGATAAGCTGCTGGACGAGTACAAGACCGGTAAAAAACCGGACATCGAGGTCACCGACGATTTTTCTGAGACCCACCGCCTGTGGGTGATCACCGACGAAGGCGTTATCTCCCAACTCCAGGCCATCCTGGACCCGGTGGACCTCTTCATCGCCGACGGGCATCACCGTTACGAGACGGCGGTCAACTACTCAAACGAGATGACGGCCCAGGGAAGGACCGGATCCGGTCTGGGCGCCGTGGACAAGCGGATGATGGCCTTCGTCAACATGTTCTCGCGAGGGCTCACCGTTTTCGCCACCCACCGGTTGATCCACTCCCTGCCCGAGGAGAAGGCCGATCCGGCCTGGCTTATCGGTGAATTGGAGAAGGATTTTGAGATCCGGGTGATCGGTATGATCGGCGGCGGCGAGGATGAGATGCTTTACGTCCTCGCCGAGGAGTACAAGGAAGGCAACACCGCCTTCGGCCTGGTGATTAAGGAAATCGAGGAGGAGTGCTACGTGCTGACCCTCGCCCGTGAAGGTGCGGCGGACGAATTCTTCGGCGACAACTACTCCGAGGGGTACAAGGGCCTGGACGTGGCAATCCTCCACGGACTGGTGTTTGAGAAACTACTCGGAATCAACCGAGAGGCCCTTACAAAACAGGCCAACGTGGTTTACGCTCGCGATGCCAAAGAGGCGATCAAGCGGGTCCACCTCGGCGAGATGCAGATGTGCTTTCTGATGAACCCGACCCGGCCGGAACAGGTGGCCGAGGTGGCCGGCGCCGGCGAGCGCATGCCCCAGAAGTCCACCGACTTTTATCCAAAAATGATAACCGGTTTAACGATCAACAAGTTCGACCTTTAACCTGATGTGTGCATCTGTAGGGCGGGGCCTCTGCGCCCCGCCGCTTTTGTAACTACGGGGTCGGCAGCACCCATGACCAAATCCATGAACGGGAAACCTCAAAACCTGCGCGGGCTTACCCTGGACCGACTCACCAGCCTGGTAGCCGAGCTGGAACAGCCCGCCTACCGCGCCGAACAACTGTTCGGGTGGCTCTGGGTCAAAGGAGCGGAGGATTTTTCCGAGATGACTGACCTGCCGCAGGCGCTGCGGGTGGAGCTTGCCCGACGCTACTCCGTCGCCCTGCCGCGGGTGGTGGACGAGGCGCACGGCAGAGACGGAACGGCCAAGCTTCTTCTGGAATTATCCGACGGCGAGCGGGTCGAGACGGTGCTCATGCCCGGTGAGGACTACGACGCCGCCTGCGTCTCCACCATGACCGGCTGCGACCTGGGCTGCGCCTTCTGCGCCACGGGCACCCTGGGAAAGTCGCGTAACCTGGAGGCGCACGAGATCGCCGGGCAGGTCCTACTGCTACGAAGACTTACCGAACAACTGCGCAACGTGGTCCTCATGGGAATGGGCGAGCCACTGTTGAACTACGACGCCACGCTCGGAGCGGTGGAGATCATCACCGGGCCGATGGAGATCGGGGCGCGGCGGATCACCATCTCCACCGCCGGTGTGGTCCCCGGGATCCGCCGGCTGGCCGGAGAACCGTACAAGGTGAAGCTGGCGGTGAGTCTGGGCGCGCCGGACGACTACCGGCGCGGCGAGCTGATGCCAATAAACCACAAGTGGCCGCT
>DAOVLG010000215.1 GCA_030631385.1 Candidatus Coatesiibacteriota bacterium
ACTGATGGTCATGTTCCACAACAAAAGGCCCTCTTTGGCGTACTCGATGCGGCAGTTCTCCAAGATCACCGGGTTGTCGCCCTCGACCACGAGGGCTCCCCAGTCCCCCGGGAAGGGGATCTGCTCGTTTGAGGTGAAGACGATGGGCCATCCGGGGGTTCCCTCGGCGATGAGGGAGCCGTTGATGACGATGATCTCGGCGCCGTCCCAGCGGCCGCCGTCGTGACTCACCTTGTCGAAGCGAACGGTGACGCCGTCCTCGATCCGCAGAGTAGCTCCGTTGGTGATGTAGAGGTTGCCGTAAACGATGTAGGGGGAACCGGAAATATCCCAGACGGTGTCCTCGGTGATGTCTTCCTGAAGGATGGCCGTAAACCCCGCCGCAGAAGCGACGGTTAAAACTGTTAGAGTAAGCACGACCCAATACGCTCTGCGCATGGTGTACACCACCTTTCCCCCGCTTCGGGGGGCAACTACGCATCAAGACCTACCTAATCTAGCACGGAAGGATCGCTTAGTCAAGGCCCTCGTGGTGTCGAACCATCCCCAGAATCGCCGTCCAGAGTTCCTCACGTCCGATGCCGGTAACGGCGGAGAAGGGAATCGGCGGTTCCCCCAACGACTTACGGTGTCCGGCCAGGGCCTTTTGCAGGCGGTTACGAGAGAGCTTGTCGGTCTTTGTCGCCACGACCAGGGTGGGGACCCCGAGGGTGTTCAGCCATTCCCGGGCGGCGAGATCGTTCGCCAGTCCGGGGTGACGCGCGTCAACGATCAGGACCGCACCGGCGGTCGAGGGTCTCGTCCCGGCCAAAAGGGCGGTGGCCAGCTCGTCGTAGCGCCCCCGCAGAGACTTCGGAACCCGGGCGTAACCATAGCCGGGCGTGTCAACCAGGTAGAGCTCGGTGACACCCCGGCTCGTTCGCAGCTGAACCAGGTAGTAGTTTAACAGGCGGGTTTTCCCCGGCGTGGCGCTGGGGTAGGCTAAACGCTTTCGATTTACGAGGACGTTGATCAGGCTGGACTTACCAACGTTGGAGCGACCCAGGAGGGCGATTTCGGGACGATCCGGCGGGGGCAGGTCCCCGGGCGCAGCCACGCTTGTCACATACTCGGCCAGGAGCACTCGGACTCCACTCAACAGTACTCCCGGTCCGCACCAACGCTCCTAGTCCTGCTTCTCAAGCTTCTCTTTCACCTTCTCCTTGGGCCCATCGGTGGTTCCATCGAACTCCTCGAACTGGAGGGCCGAGCCGCCGGACACCTTCACCACCGCCTCCTCCTCCTGTGGCGCGTGTAATCTGGGTTCCGCCGCTACGTCGTAGATGTCCTCGGAGTGAAGGCCGGTGCCCGCCGGGATCAACCGCCCCACGAGCACGTTCTCCTTCAAGCCGCGTAAAAAGTCGCGTTTGCCCGCCACGGCGGCCTCGGCCAGAACGCGGGTCGTGTCCTGAAAGCTGGAGGCCGAGAGGAAGCTGACGGTGGAGAGGCTGGCCTTGGTGATCCCCTGCAAGATGGGGTGGGCGGTGGCGGGTTTTCCACCCTCCTCGATCACGGCCCGGTTCTCATCCCGGTAGGCGTGGCGGTCAACCAGCTCACCCGGCAGAAAGCGGGTGTCCCCGATGTCGTCAATCATCACCCGCCGGAGCATCTTCCGGACGATGACCTCCATGTGCTTGTCGTTGATCGAAACCCCCTGGAGCCGGTAGACCTCCTGGATCTGGTTGACCAGGTACTCCTGAACGATAGTCGAGCCCTTCACGGCCAGCAGGTCGTGGGGGTTGATGTCCCCCTCGGTCAGGGGGTCGCCCGCCTGGATCTCGTCGCCCTCGAAAACGATGACGTGCTTGCCGAAGGGCACCAGGTATTCCCGCTCCTCCACCTCGTTGGTCACCTTGATGGAGCGCTTGCCCTTCTTGGGTTGGCCGAAGGAGACCTTGCCGTCGATCTCGGTGATCGTCGCCGGATTCTTGGGCTTGCGGGCCTCGAGGAGCTCGACGACCCGGGGCAGGCCGCCGGTAATGTCCGAGGTCTTACCCCACTCCAGGGGGATCTTGGCCAGAACGTCTCCGGCCTTGACCTCCTCGGTGTGGTGGGTCAGAAGGTAGGCCCCGATGGGCACCGAGTAGACCTCCTCACTGTCGCCGGCGCCGTGGATGAAGAGCTGGGGGTGGAGCTTCTTGTCCTTATACTCGGTGATCACACGCTGGATACGCTCCGAGGACTCGTCGAGCTCCTCGGCCATAGTCACGCCGTCGATGATGTCGACGAACTCCACCTCACCGTTGATGGTGGTCAGGATCGGGCTGGTGTACGGCTCCCAGGCCAGGAGGATGTCGCCCTTCTCGACCTTCTGGTCATGTTCGACCCGGATCTCGGCTCCGTAGGGCACGTCGTACTTGATCAGCTCGTTGCCATCGCCGTCGTAGAGGACGATGTGCCCGTTACGACTGTTGGCCAGCCTCTTGTTTTCGCGGTTGGTGATCGTGTCCAGGTTGTGCAGCTCGACGCGGCCGGAACGCTTGGCCTCGGCGTGGGTCTCTTGGATGATCCGGCTCGCGGTTCCCCCGATGTGGAAGGTACGCAGGGTGAGCTGGGTGCCCGGCTCGCCGATGCTCTGGGCGGCGATAACGCCCACCGCCTCCCCGATGTCGACCATCAGCCCGGTGGCCAGGTTCGCGCCGTAGCAGAGCGCACACACGCCGAGCTCCGCCTCGCAGGTCAGCACCGACCGGATCTTCACCCGTTCAATGCCCGCCTCCTCGATGGCCTCAGCTTTCTCCTCGTTGACGATCTCGCCTGAGTGGACGAGGACCTCGTTGGTCAGGGGGTGGTAGATATCGTCCAGGGCCACCCGCCCGAGGATGCGATCCGCCAGAGGCTCGATGATCTCATCCCCCTCGTGGAGAGCCTCGATGTCTATCCCTCGGATCGTATCGCAGTCTTGCATGGTGACGATGGTGTCCTGGGCGACGTCCACCAGCCGCCGGGTGAGGTAGCCGGCATCGGCGGTTTTCAGGGCCGTGTCGGCCAGCCCCTTCCGGGCGCCGTGGGTCGAGATGAAGTACTCCAACACCGAGAGGCCGTCGCGGAAGTTGGCCAGGATGGGCTCCTCGATGATCTCGCCGATGGAGCCGGTAACCTTCTTCTGGGGTTTAGCCATCAGGCCGCGCATCCCGGCGAGCTGGCGGATCTGCTGGCGGCTACCCCGCGCCCCCGAGTCAGCCATCATGAAGATCGAATTGTATCCCCCCTGGTCCTGGGAGAGGTTGTGGAACATCCGGTCGGCCACGTTATCGGTGGCATCGGTCCAGGCGTCTATGATCATGTTGTAGCGTTCACCGTTGGATATCTCACCCTTCTTGTAGCTCTTGGCGACCCGTTTCACCGTTCCCATGGTTTTGGTGATGATGGCGGTCTTTTCGTCGGGGATCACCATGTCGTCAATGCCCACGGTCAGCCCGGACTGCGTGGCGAAACGGAACCCGGCCCACTTGAGGTTATCCAGGAGCTCAACGGTCTGGTCCTCGCCGTACTTTTTGTAGCAGTCGCCGACGATCTTGGTGATCGCTTTCTTTTTCATCAGATCGCTACACCAGCGCATCTGGGGTGGCAGGAGCTGGTTAAACATCACAATACCCACGGTGGTGTAGACCCACCGATCCTGGTAGAGATCACCCTCCCCGACTTGCCAGTCGGGATCCCGCCGCACCAGAATGTCCTCGTGGAGGTCCAGCATGCCGAGGTCGTAACCGCCCTTGACCTCGTCCAGGGTGTTGAAACGGCGGCACTTCTCCGGGGGAGTGCGGTCGAGCATCGGCTTAGTCAGGTAGTAGGCCCCAAGTACCATGTCCTTGGTCGGTGTGGCCAGGGCCGAACCGTTGGCCGGGGAGAGGATGTTGTGCGTGGAGAGCATCAGGAGTCTCGACTCGAGTTGGGCCTCGATGGAGAGCGGTAGGTGGACCGCCATCTGGTCACCATCGAAGTCGGCGTTGAAGGCGGTGCACACCAGGGGGTGGATGCGGATGGCCTCGCCCTCGACTAAAACCGGCTGGAAAGCCTGGACGCCGAGGCGGTGCAGGGTCGGCGCCCGGTTCAAGAGCACCGGGTGGTCCTGGATGATCTCCTCCAGGATGTCCCAGACCTCCGGCGACACCTGGTCCAGAAGCTTTCGGGCACTCTTGACGGTATGGACGATGCCGGCCTGCTCCAGGCGCATGATGACGAATGGGCGGAAGAGTTCCAGGGCCATACGCTTGGGGATGCCGCACTGGTGCAGCTTGAGTTCCGGTCCCACCACGATGACCGAACGGCCAGAGTAGTCCAGCCGCTTGCCCATAAGGTTCTGACGGAGACGGCCCATCTTGCCCTTGACCGTGTGGGAGAGGGACTTG
>DAOVLG010000027.1 GCA_030631385.1 Candidatus Coatesiibacteriota bacterium
GCCAGTTTACGGAGCAACACCGAACCTGTCAAGGGCGCCGGCTGTGGGAACCGTGCGCACTTGGTGTGCGTTTAAATAAGAGATGTGCATCTTGGCGTATGCCGGAGATTGATAACGAACACAGGGAAACGGGGTTGCGATGAGGATCCGTACAGTATTTTTCGCGGCGGCCCTGCTCGCAGGACTGGCCGCAGGTTGTCTGGAGATAAGTGAGGTGCGAATGCCGTCACGCCTCTCACCCGGCGAACGCTTCCCGGTTTCGTTATACGTTATGACCGATTCCGACCAGGCGGCCAGCGGCTTCCTCGGCGTCCTCATCCCCGCGGATTGGTCGGTCGAGGCGGTTTATTACAGAGGTTACTCCACCGGATGCCTCAATCCCAGTCGAACCTGCTCCGCCTGGCTGGAGTTCAACGACCCTGCGCCCGACGGTTGCCGCTGGTGTGGCTTTGTAACCGATGAAGCCCTCGAAGGCCGCGGTGCGTACCACGCTGAATTCTACCTCCAGCCAGACCACCTAAGCGGCGGCAGAAAGTTGGTCTTCATCGTCGGCGCCTGTGACGGTCCGTCGGGATCCCGTTGGGAGGAACTGGACCGGCGCGAGGTCTGGGTGCAACTGGAAGGTGATACCGAAGTGATCCACCTCTCCTGGGGACGGCTCAAAGCGCAGTGCTAAAAAAAGCTGGGCCTGGGCCCCGCTCCACTAACGTACCTCCCGACGGTTCTACTTCGCCCGGCGGACATGGCCGGCGGCGGCGAAGAAACTGCCGATGATCCCGACTACCGCACCCAGGCCGACCAACCCCGACCACCATTCCCACGGAATAAAATCGCTCGCACCGGCCAATTTACCCACCGTAGCGTAGAGTAAGTAAAGAAGACCCACCCCGATCGCCCCCCCCAATACTCCCACCAGCAGGCCCTCAATCACGAAGGGCCGCCGGATGAAGCCGTGCGAGGCTCCCACGACTTTGAGAATCGTGATCTCGTCACGGCGCATGTACACGCCCAAAGCCACGGCGTTACCGACCACGAGGATCGAGGCCAGCGCCAACACCCCGCCGATCACCAGCCCGCCGATCCCGGCGATGCGGACGATCTCCGAGAGCGATTCCACCCACTCCCGGCCGTAGGATACACGGGTCACGCCTGGGATTAGTTCGAGCTGTTCAGCAATCTGAGCCAACCTCTCCTCGGTCCGGTAGTCCGGGATCATGGTGATACGGAAGGAGGCCGGGAGAGGGTTTTCCTCGATCTCGGTAAGCAGGTAGGAGTCCTCACCGAGCATGGCGCGCAGCTCCTCCAGGGCGCCTTCCTTGGACACGTAGCGGGTCGCCCCGACACCGGGAAGCCCTACGATGGTATCCTCGATGTGCGAGAGCTCCATCGGCGTGGGATCACCGGCGATGTAAGCCTCCACCTCGACCTCGGAGCGGGCCTCCTCCACGAGGAGTTGGAGGTTATGGACCACCAAAAGGACGACGCCGATGACCAGGATGGAGAGCACCACGGTGAACACCGCCCCGGCGCTCCCCACACCGCCGCGGCGCAGCCCGTCGAAACCCTCCCGGATGTAGTAGCCCAGGTTGCCCAATTTAACTATCGCACCTTTAGGATGTCCTGGAGTTTACTAATTAAATCGGGTATATAATTCATCGCAGTATCCCAAACAAGTGATTCATCAACATGATCATAGGCATGTATAAGCACGTCTCTCATTCCAGTTATTTTTCGCCATTGAATCTGAGGATGTGCTTCGCGGAATTTCGTAGACAAACGTTTCGTCACCTCGCCAATCATAATAAGTTGATGGAGTACAGCCGATTTGTGCAAGCGATCCCGAACGAACTCCTCGCGAGACAACTCTCCAAGGAATTCTTGTATGTTTTTCGCGGCATCAAGAATATCCCTCAGATATTCCTTATCACGGGATCCCATAGATCACCTTAGCTGAATCCAAGATGGCCCGTTTTCGGATGCCATTTCTACTACCCTCGACACCCCGTTTACTAATCAAATCCACCTTGCGTTGAAAGATATCTTCGAGCTCTTCCTGCATACCGACGAAATCCAGTAGCGTCCAGTGAGCTCCAATTTCGAAGGAGATCAGCACATCAATGTCGGAATCCGGACCGAAGTCGTCGCGCGGCACCGAGCCGAAGAGCGCCAGCTCGGTGATCCCCCACCTGCGGCAAAAAACGCGCAACTCGACCAGATAAGGCGTGACGTCGAAGGGCATGATCACTCCGAAGGACCCCACGTCGGTTCGCCGGCAGCGTCCCAGGTCAGGTCCCGGTTAATATCACCGGTTTCCAGGTTCACCGCCCCCAAGCATCCTCCGTCAAGCCCCGAATCGTAGAAGATCAACTTTCCGTCCCCGGAAAAGCAGGGGTTGTAATAACCTTCGTCGCTGGTCAACCTCGTCGTCGAGCCGTTCTTCAACGTCAGAGCGTACAGGTCGTACCAGCTTCCACCCCTCGAGGAAGAGAAAACGGTCCGTTCCCCGCTCGGGGATCAGGTCGGGTGTTCGTCGGGGCAGTCGTTGAAGGTGAGCTGCCGCACCTCCCCGGTTTCCAGGTTCAGCTCGAATAGCTCCCCGTCTCCGTCCCGATCGCTCGTGAAGGCGATGGTCTCGCCGTCGGGGCTCCAGGCGGTGCAGACCACCCGCCCGGCGGTCGGGGCGGTCAGGACGCCGATGAGGACGGGCAAAATCGCAAGTCGGATGCTGTTTCTCATGGTTTCAATGAGATAGGGTGATGCGTGGCCTTTGTAAAGAATACCCACGCCGTTAGTTGGCATTGGTTCCCACGTTTAACGGTAAACACTCTTCTCTGCGCACCTCCAGGCAGGCGGCGACGGACTCGCGTATGTCGCTAAACGTCCCCGTCCGTTATTTCACCAGCACCTCGCCGGCCTCGAGGTGGATTGTGCGTGCCTCTATGCGCTTGACCATGGCGTAATCGTGGGTGGCCACGATGACCGTGGTCCCACGCGAGGCGATTTTACGCAGAAGCTCCATGATCCTCTGCGAGAGGTCGGGGTCCAGGTTGCCCGTAGGCTCGTCGGCCAGGAGGAGCTCGGGATCGCCGGAGATGGCCCGGGCGATGGCCACCCGCTGCTGCTCACCGCCGGAGAGCTCCTCGGCGAAGGAATCGGCCCTTCCCTCGAGCTCCACGATGCGCAGGATGGCCTTGATACGCCGTATACGCTCCTCTTTGGACAGACGGCAGATCCGCAGCGCTATGTCAAGATTCTCCACGGTCGTTCGCTGGGACAGAAGGCGGAAATCCTGAAATACCACACCGATCCGCCGCCGCAATCTCGGAAGCTGACGGGACTTCAGGTGATTCATGTCGTAACCCAGGACCGCCAGTTCACCATCGGTGGGGTGCTCCTCGCCGAAGAGAAGCCTGAGGAAGGTGGTTTTACCGGCGCCGGAGGGACCGGTGAGAAAGGTAAACTCGCCCTTCGTAAGCTGAAGGGTGACACGCGAGAGGGCCAAGATCCCGCGAGGGTAACGCTTGGTGACATTGGTGAAATTGGCGACGTAGGTCAAGGGGGTTCCTTAAGCGCTAACTCACTGTCAATCCAGCAGTTGAACAAATTATAGTCAAGCGGGGTTCAGCGGTCAATCAACGGGAAAGCGACCCGCCCAGGCCACCTTTACCCTGGAAGTAGTTGTCACAGCAGCCTGGCTATCCGGCCCCACCGCCGAAGTGGCTGAAAAGAGGTTTGGGCAACTCCCGACGAACGCCGTCAAGGCCCAGGATCCGGACGCCCTCCTCCCGGGGAACGACCTTGCCGATCGGCGTGAGCCCCCCCTCGTGGCGCTCGAGCCCCTCGGGACCGGTGACCAGCAACCGGAAGTCCTCGCCGCCGCCAAGGGCGAGCTGCACGGGGGTAACCTCCATCGCCTCGGCTACGGTGATCAGCGTTTCGGGAAGCGGCAGTCTGTCTTCAGAGATCAACACGCCCACCCCGGAAGCCTCGGCCAGAAGGCAAAGCTGCTCGGAGAGGGAGTCGGAGGTATCCGCGCAGGTGGTGAGCAGGCCGTTGCGCCAGAGGCGAACGCCGAGCTCCAGCGCGATCTGCGGCCAGAGGAAGGCCTTGCGCAGCTTTTCGGAGTTCGAGAAGGTGACCTTGGGGTTCTTTAGGAGCCAAAAACCACCCGCGGCCATCCCGGTCGGGCCGCTCAGGTAGATCACCTCGCCGGGCTTGGCCCCCGACCTGCCGCCGGGTGACCAGGTGTTGGGACGTTGACCGATGATACAGACATCCAGGTACAGGGGTCCCTGAGTAGTGGCCAGATCACCGCCGACGAAGGCCAGCTTCGTCCAGTTACCCCCGGAGAAGGGGTAGGCAAGCTCATCGGCCGACCAGGCGAGCCCGCGGAAGATCCGTTCCAGGGTTCCAAGCTCGACCTCCGGTGAGGCGGCCACGGCGATCGTGGCCCAGAGCGGTGTGGCGCCGAAGGGGGCCAAATCGCTCACCGCAGCGGCCAGGGCCCGTCTTCCAACGGCCTCCTCGCCCATGAGCCCGAGATCGAAGTGAGTGCCCTCGACCTGCTGGTCGCAGGTTACCACCAGATCGTAACCGGCGTTCGGGGTAACCACGGCGGCGTCATGACCCGGTCCGACACGCACACCGCGCATCATCGGGGGCTTGAACCTCCCGCTGCCGCTGGAGGGCTGCCGCTCCTCTCTATCACTGTGGAGGACCTCCGGTTCCGCGCTCCGTGCCGGGCTGTCCGACTGCAGAATCGAGATCAGCCTCTTGACGATCTCCTGTTCGGCAAGTTCCGATAAAAGCATCCATACTCCTAATCCAGTTCAACAGCGTCGGCGGCGTCTCCATCGAACTGGTAACTGACCCAATCGAAGGGGTTGATAACCGTTGAGGCCACGTTCATCAGGTGGGCGTTGATCCGCTTCAGGTACCGGCTGACGAGAACCACCATAACCGCGTCCCTCACCGACAGGTCGGCCAGATCATACAGATCGCCGATCAACTCGTTCACCTGGGTGGACACCTTCCGGTGATTATCCAAAACCTGGTGGGCGGCATCGGAATCCAGCTCCATAAAGGCTTTCTGCGTGAGCGAAAAATCCTCCATCACCAGCTCCTCGATAGACAGGAGCTCGGCAAGGTGGGGGTAATCCGACTTGACGATGGGACTCCCGTACGACTCGGCCACCTCGAAGAGGTTCTTAGTAAAATCACCGCCCCGCTCCAGATCAATGTTCACGTTCAAGAGAACCAGGCCGGCGATGGGGTCACCTCCGGGCTTGACCACCAGGTGTTCGGCTATCAGGCGGCGAATCTCACGGTTGAGGTGGTTGACGTATCGGTCCCTTCCGTACACGTCAACGCCGGGCTTGGTGCCGTGAAGCAGATACTCACGCACGTAGGAGTAGGTCTTGGCCACGGTTTCGATCATGTGCTGGGTCTTCGCCAGGGCCTGATTTAACAAACCCTTACTTCGCCAAGCCTTCATAAAATTTTTAAACATGGCTTTCGGCTTCCCTAGTTAAAGACAAAGATTACAAGGATCGGAATGAGGAAAAAGGTTACCACAACAAAGGCTATCGCGGCCACCCGGTTCCTCTTGGCCAATTCACCGAGCTTTTTCGCCATCGTCAGCGGCACCACGCGAAGGGGATAGAAGATGGCCATCCCGGCGATGTTGAAGAACAGGTGGACGAAGGCCACCGCGAGACCGGACGGTTCGCCGGCGGCAAGAGCGGCCAACAACGCGGTAACCGTCGTACCCACGTTCGCCCCTAGAGTGTAGGGGAAAACCTGCTCCACCGTCAACAGCGCCGCGCCCACGAGGGGAACCATCAGAGATGTCGTTGCGGAGCTGGATTGGACGATGGCGGTGAAGAGCAGCCCGAGAGCGAAGGCCCGCAACGCTGTCTTGAAGAGGTAGCTGTGGAGTACACGCTCGAATTTTTCGATCACCAGGGCGCGCATCAGCTTCACCAGATACCGAAGAGAAATAAAGAGCAGGACCAGGGACACGATCAGGGCCAGCCAGTAAGTCTCACCGGTAAGTTCGATTACCAGGTGTTTCACGGGGTCAATGACGGCGTTCAGCGGGCTCATGAAGGTGAACTCCCCACCACCGCCCGCGGAAACGCCGGCCAACCAACAGGCCAATCTTTCGAGGGGATGGAAGAAATACTCGATGGGCATCAAAACGGCCACGGCGCATATGTTGAACATATCGTGCACCGTAGCCCCGGCCAGAGCCCGATGGAACTCGTCGCGCCGGGTGATGTGGGTCAGGCTCACGATGGTGTTGGTGATGGTCGTGCCGATGTTCGCCCCCAACACAATCGGCACCGCCACGCCGATGCCCATCGTTCCGGTGGCGACCAGAGCCACCAGCATGCTGGTCACGGTGGAGGAACTCTGGATGATGCTCGTGGCCAGAACGCCCACGAAGAGGCCCACGATCGGGCTGGATGCCCCCGCGACCAGGCTCTCGGCGAACCCCTTGCCGAACCCCGTAAAAGAAGCGCCCATCAGTTTGATGGACAGCATGAAGAGGTACAAAAAAGCGAGGAGGCCAAAAACCTTTAAGATGCTGATAAAAAGAGGTTTATCCCCTTGATTTTCTCGATCCGATCCGACTTCAGCCATTCACTCACGCTCACGGGATCAGTCGTTTCAAGGCGACATGTTACGGGTGCTAAAAGCGGATTGTCAATCAAAAACCGTTAAGGTAACGAGAGGTTCAACCCCCCTGCCTTTATCATCTATCATCGAAGAAGCCGACCGGGGAAGTCGGCGTAGGTCTTGCAGATGGCAGGAATCCGGGAGAAGCTAAGCCCCTTTGGGCGGAGGGTTTTAAAAAAAAATAGAAATTCAGCCTCCACTGTGCTAAAATGATGTAATCTTAAAAACGATAAGCGCCGTATAGATAAGCCATCTTCCAATGTCTGTTTGCCCAAAAGGGCCAAGCAAAGGAGAAAAAGTGAAAAAGCTTCTACTGATACTGCTCGTTCTGGCGTTAGTCGTGCCCGCCACCGCTATCAACAAGGACGGTCTGTTGTCCGCCGGCGCCCGGATCTTCTACTGGCTGCCCCAGGATGACTTCGGCGAGGCCTACGATTCCTCGATCGGCTTCGGCGCGAAGGTTGGCTACGGCGTCGCCGAGAACTTCGAGGTCCTCGGCGAGGCCTGGTACGGCATGGCGTCCTTCAACGAGCACTACTGGGGCCTGGACCACTGGGAGAGCTACGAGGAGGCCACCCCGTTCCTGATGACCTTCCAGGGTGGCGCCCGCTTCAACTTCTCTCCCTACTCACAGTTCGATCCCTACGCCCAGCTCTGCGGTGGCTACTACATGTGGGCCGTCTACAAAGAGGTCGGCATAGATACCGACGGTGACGGTGACATTGACGAATACAGGACCGAGATGGTGACCGACGAGAGCACCCGCAAGTTCGGGATCAACGCCCGCCTCGGCGGCGAGTTCTTCACCTCGAACAACATGGGCATTGACGTGGCCGTGGGCTGGAACTCCATCTTCAGCGTCAACGTCCCCTCGCCGGTGGACAGAGATGACGACGGTTTCTACGATGACTACGAGATCAACGAGCAGACCGTCAACATCCTGACCTTCGGCGCCGGCCTCAACTTCTACTTCTAGCCGGCTGAAGAGGCTTAAATCTGAGGGGACCTTCGGGTCCCCTCAATGTTTTGAGGCAAGGGGAGCCCCCTGTTTTTTAACCCAGGGCTAGGATGTACGCACCGTCCGGCGGTCAGGAGCCCGACGACGGCCCTACGACGTATGATACGAAAAACCGGGTGTGGTATACTTAAACGGTCTGACTCACCGGGAGATCATCTTGCGCAAGTTGTTGACCGCAGGGCTTATCCTCCTTCTCCTCACCCCCGCGACGGCCGTGGACAAGACCGGGCTCTTCTCCATCGGGCCGCGAATTGCGCTCTGGCTGCCCATGGGACCGATCAACCAGGCGCTCCTGGAACAGGGCAGCTTCGGCGGTCTCTTCAGCTTCGGCCTCACCGAGGGCTTATCAATCGTAATCCGGGCGGCGCTGGACCTCGCCGGGAGGGACGGAGACTTCTTCGACGGGGCCTTCCCGACCGATTCCGACGTGAACTTCAACCTCTTCCAGGCCCATCTGGGTCTGCGCTGGAACATGACGCCACGCGCCCGCTTCGACCCCTTCGTCCAGTTCGGGGTGGGCTACTTCAACTGGCCGGTCTACACCGGAGGCGACCCGATCACCATTCGGGGGAAGGAGATGTACGAATCCCTCTCGACCGAACTCAACCCCGATCTGGGGCATATGTTCAGCGGTTGGGTCTGTCTCGGCGGCGAATTCTTCACCAAAGCTTCCCTCTCACTGGAGTTCGAGATAGGCTACGACGCCGTTTTCGACTTCCCCTGGCCCACCAAGGAGGAAACCGAAGACCAGGTGGGCTGGAACTATAGACTGGACATCCTCCACATCCTCACCCTCGGATTGGGACTGAACCTCTACATCTGATAAAGAAGGCGGGGTAACCTCCCGCCTTTTATTCCGGCCATCGGGCTGTTATTCTACGTTCGGACAACCCGTCTCCCCATCACTCGGTACCTACCAGAAAGCACTTTTCCCACAGCCTCGGCGTAGAGCTCGTGCTCCTCGGTGAGGATCCGCTCCGCCAGGGTCTCGGCGGTGTCGTCGTCCAACACCGGCACGATTCGCTGGGCGATGATCGGTCCCCCATCGAGGCTCGCGTCCACAAAATGGACGGTGCAACCCGAGAATTTCACCCCGTGCTCCCAGGCCTGCCGCTGGGCCTCCAGGCCGGGAAAACTGGGCAGCAGGCTGGGGTGGATGTTGAGGATACGTCCCGGGAAGGCCTCCAGGAGGGGGGCTTTAACGATCCGCATGAAACCGGCCAGACAGATAAACTCGACACCGGCCTCCCGGAAGGCCTCGGCGTAGGCCCGCGCATCGTCTCCGTCCAGCTTGGTGCGATACTTTTTAGGCACGATGGCTCGGGCAGGCACATCAAGGTTCTCGGCCCTCTCCAGTCCCTCAGCATCCGCCACATCGCTGAGGACCAAGGCCACCTCGGCGTCAAGCCGTCCCTCGCGGCAGGCCACGATGAGGGCCGCCATGTTGCTGCCGCGCCCGCTGATCATGATTCCGATCCGCTTCCGTGACACCTCTAACCTCCTGAAGCGCCTCAGCTTGACCCACCGGGAAGAGGGGTCTACAATACCCGCCGTTGGTCCCCGCGTCAAGGCCACATGAACCAAACCCTCACAGCGGAAGAGCTGATCGGCCGTTGGAAAACCGAAGGAAGACCGGAAAGGGTGGTCTTCACCAACGGCTGCTTCGACCTGCTGCACCCCGGTCATGTCCGCTATCTATCTGCGGCGCGAAAACTGGGAGACAGCCTGGTTGTGGGAATAAACGACGACGTGAGCGTTCGGCGGCTCAAGGGGCCCAACCGTCCCTTCCTGGTTCTCGAGGTTCGCGCCGAACTTCTGGCCGCGCTAAAACCGGTGGACTACGTCGTGCCGTTCAGCGAGGACACGCCCTTAGAGCTAATAAAAACCCTTCATCCCGATGTCCTGGTCAAGGGCGGTGACTACCGAAGGGACCGGATCGTCGGCGCTCGGGAAGTTGAGGGTTGGGGCGGAACGGTTCGAGTGCTGCCCGCAGAGGAGGATTTCTCTTCAACCGGTATGGCCTTGGTGATTGCTGATTCGATAAACGCGGAAAGGGAAACAAGGGGTTTAAACCCCTTGTCATACATCAATGGTTATGAATCCTACTCGGCGGGTATGGGGGAAAGAGCCGACCGAATAAAGCGGGAGCGCGACGAGAGGATCCATCGTGCCGCCGGGGAGGACGAGGAGGCATGAAGCCGCCCCGGACACTCTGCGTCATCCCGGCCCGCTATGCGAGCACCCGCCTGCCGGGTAAACCGTTGAAAAATCTGGCCGGCAGGCCTCTCATCCTCCACACCGTCGAGAGGGCTCATGCCGCGGCTAGCATTGATTGGACCGTGGTCGCCACCGACGATGAGCGGATCGTCCGGGTGGTTCGCGAGGCGGGACATGACGCGGTGCTGACGCCGGAGCTGCCCTCGGGAACCCACCGAGTGGCCCACGTCGCCCGAAGGATAAACTGCCGCTTCGTGGTCAACCTCCAGGGCGACGAGCCCTTCATGGACCCCGATCTTTTGAACGCCTTGGTCGCCCGCCTGGCGGAAACAGGCACGGACATCGTCACCGCGGTGCATCTCTGTACCAATCCCGCCGAATATCGGGATCCAAACTGCGTCAAGGCGGTGCTGAATCGGGAGGGTAGGGCTCTCTACTTCAGCCGCGCCCCCATTCCCCACATGAACAGGGGGTTTAAACCCCTTGCCTCAAATAATGGGCACCTGGAGTTCTACCGGCACATCGGTCTGTACGGGTTCACGCGGAACGCGCTGCTGAAGGTCGTAGAGTTACCGGTTGGCGACCTCGAACGCCGCGAGGGTCTGGAACAGCTCCGCTGGCTGGAGGCAGGGATGACGATCTCCTGCATCAAGACCGAGTGGAACGGGATCGGCGTGGACACACCGACGGACCTGGCACGGGCGGAGAGCTTTTTCATCGGCCAAACGAAGGATAGTGATGCCGGATAACCATGCGATGAACCCGGAGAATCTCCCGGACATAGCCAACGAAGAGCCTCAGTACACCCTGCCGCTCGACAAGGTCGGCGTCAAGCACATCCTCTACCCGATCACGGTCCTGGACCGGCACAACCAGTGGCAGTCCACCGTGGCCCGGGTCAACATGTACGTGGATCTCCCGAAGGGGTTCCGCGGCACGCACATGAGCCGCTTCATCGCCATCCTCAACCACTTCCGGGGCCGAATCAGCTTCAAGACCATCCGGGAGATCGTCAACGCCACCCGGAGGGAGTTCCAGGCCGAACAGGCCCACCTGGAGCTCCGCTTTCCCTATTTCATCGAGAAACGAGCCCCCGTTTCCAAAGAACCATCGCTGATGGAGTACCGCGCCGCTTTTCACGCCTTCGGCACGGGTGACTACTTCGATATCCAACTGGAGGTCTCGGTGCCGGTGATGAGCCTCTGCCCCTGTTCGAAAGAGATATCCGACCGGGGCGCCCACAACCAACGTTCAGTCGTCCGCATGCGGATAAAGAGCGGCAACAAGCTGGTCTGGATCGAAGAGCTGGTCGAGATCGCCGAATCGGCCGGCAGCGCCCCACTCTACGCGCTATTAAAACGGGAAGACGAAAAGGCCATCACCGAGTTGGCCTACGACAACCC
>DAOVLG010000379.1 GCA_030631385.1 Candidatus Coatesiibacteriota bacterium
CTCCCTGTCTCTTGACACCGGCTTTACCGCGAGCGGCTTCCGGCATCAACGCCTCAAAGGCTTCGTCTACGGAGCCGGGCGCATGGAGAACGCCCAGGTGGCCTTCGATCCCGAGACCCTGGCCCCGCTCTACCGGATCAGCATCGGTTCGCCGGGAACCTCGAACACGTTGCAGATGGCCCGCCGCCTCGGCCTGGACGGTGATCTGATCCAGGAGGCCGAGGGCTACCTCGACGAGGAGTACCTGCGCCTGGACCGTTTGATCGCCGAGCTGGAGAGTGAGCGTCAGCACCGGACCTCCGCTGAAATGGATAGCACTCAACTGAGGGAAGAGCTCGAGCGTATCCGCCGGGAGACCGCCGAGCGCATCGCCCTCATCGAGGGGGGGAAAACGGAGGAGTTACGGGCCCTCAGGCGTGAGTTGGAGGAGGAGCTGGCCCGGGTGGAGCGTGAGACCGAGGAGACGGCGCGCAGACTGAGGGTGCGCAAGGATGCACCGACCGACGCCGGACTCTCCCGTTCCCGTCAGAGGCTGAAGAGGCAGCGAGAGAAGCTGAGTCGGCGCTTCGTCACCGGTGAGGCCCCCCCTTCCTCCACCGAAGAACTGTCCGTCGGTGACCGGGTGCGTCTCGACGGCACCCGCACCGCCTCCGACCTGTTGGAGATAACGGGTGATCGGGCGGTGATCGCCATGGGGGCGGTCAAGATGACCGTTCCCCTGAACAAGCTTACGAAGGTCGCCGACCGGCGTCCGGTAAGATCCGGAGGACTGGGCAACGTTGGGGTCCCCGAGAGGTACGTCCCCCACGAACTGATCCTGGTGGGTACACGGGTCGAGGAGGCCCTGGAAATTTTAGACAAGTACCTCGATGACGCGGCCCTCACCGGTCATGACAAGGTTCGGATCATCCACGGTCGGGGAATGGGGGCGCTGCGTTTCGCCGTGTTGGATTTCCTGGAGGGTCACCGTCAGGTGCGGAGCTTCGCCGCTGCGGGTCCCAACCTCGGCGGCTTAGGGGTGACCGAGGTGGAGCTGAGGTAGAATGGCCATTGACGACGCCAGTGTCGAGCGGGTCCGACGGGCGGCGGACATCGTCGCCGTGGTGGGCGAGTACGTCCAGCTCAAACGCCGCGGCCAGAACTACGTCGGCCTCTGTCCATTCCACGAGGAGAAGACCCCATCCTTCAACGTCCACGCCACCCGCCAGTTCTACCACTGCTTCGGCTGCGGTGTGGGGGGCGACGTCTTCAGCTTCGTGATGGAGCAGGAGAAGATGGACTTCCTGGAGGCGATCCGGCACCTGGCGCGCAAGTTCAACGTCGAAATCACCGAGACCGCGGACCGGACCGGGGGGCGCCGTCGGGAGAGGGAGGACATCTACCGAATTCTCGAGCGGGCGGCCACGCTCTACCAGCGATTTCTGACCTCGCCGGCTGGGGTCAAGGGTCGTAAGTTCCTCGAAAGACGCGGGGTCTCGACGGAGATGGAGGCCGCCTTCGGTCTCGGTTACGCGCCGCCCGAGTGGGAGTTCCTGGCGAAACGTTTAGCCCGTGAGGGCGTTCGTCAGGAGCTGTTGGTAAATGCCGGTCTCTGCAGCCGGGGGAAATCGGGCGGGCTCTACGACAGACTGCGGGACCGGCTCGTCTTCCCCGTTCGCGAACCCCGGGGAAGGGTCATCGGGTTCGGGGGACGGGACCTCTCCGACGGCGAGGATGTTCCCAAGTACATCAACTCGCCGGAATCGCCGGTTTACCACAAGGGATCCGTTCTGTACGGCCTCGATCTGGCCCGCAAGGGGTTGCGCGGTACCCCGGCCCTGCTGGTAGAAGGCTATATCGATGTGATCAGCCTCTACAGCACCGGTTTCACCACGGCCGTCGCCCCGCTGGGCACCGCCCTCACCGAGGAACAGGCCAAGCTCCTGGGTCGCTTTGCCGCCGATTGGGGCGTGGTGGTGCTCTTCGATGGTGACGCCGCCGGGCAGGCCGCCGCTCTCCGCTCCCTTTTACACCTGGTGAATGCCGGGCTCGCCGTGAGGGTGGCCATACCGCCGCCGGGTAGGGATCCCGACGACGTGATCCGCCAGGACGGTCCCGCCGCCCTGTCCTCGATTATTGACGGTGCCCTGGAGGTGGAGGAATTTATCGTTCGGACTCTGGTCGGTCGCTACAACCCCGCCGACGCGGTGGACCGCGGGAAGCTCGTCACCGAGCTGGCTGGGCATCTGTTCGTTTTGACGGGGAATGTGGCTCGGGACATGCTCATTGACCGCTTCGCCGATAAGCTGGGGGTGAGCAACCGGTCGCTGCGGAATGATCTGCGCCGGATAGTTCGTGAGTCCAGGAGGTCGTTCGTCGTCTCCCGGGGTTCTGCGCCGGCGCCGGTAAGGCCCGTAAACCTTACCCAGAGCGCCCGTCTGTTGCTCTTCTTCCTCTTCAAC
>DAOVLG010000200.1 GCA_030631385.1 Candidatus Coatesiibacteriota bacterium
CTTTTCCTTGACCGCAACGACAACGGCAACCACGGTCGCCGGGAGCGCACCCCCGTTCGTGTCGCATAGGACGATCACGCCCGCTCCGGCGTCGCGCGCGGCGTTGAGGGTCGCGACGGCGTAACCCGGATCGGCCCGGTAACCGTCGAAGAAGTGCTCGGCGTCGTAGATCACATCCCTTCCCGCCTCCTTTAGGTAGGCGACGGTCTCGGAGATCATGCGCAGGTTCTCCTCTGGATCGGCGTCGAGGACGCGCCTCACCTGGGCGTCCCAACTCTTCCCAAACACGGTCACCGTCGCTGTTCCGGCGGAGAGAAGAGACCTTATGTTCTCGTCCTTTTCCACCACGGTACCGACACGGCGCGTGCTCCCGAACGCGGTGATGATCGCGTGCTCCAGTCGCAGCTCTGCAGCACGGGCGAAGAACTCCATGTCCTTCGGGTTAGAACCGGGCCATCCCCCCTCGATGTAGTCGACCCCCAGCCGGTCGAGGGCGGAAGCGATCCGTAGCTTGTCCTCGACAGAGAACGAGATCCCCTCTCGTTGCGCCCCATCGCGCAGGGTCGTATCGTAAAGTGTGATCCTCATACCTTCACCGGGGTCAGCCAGCCATGGCGGTCCGGCGCCTTACCCTCCACAATCCCGAAGAACTCCTCCATTAGCCTGGTCGTCACCGACCCCCGTTTCCCGCTCTCGAGGGCCACCCTGTCCACCGATCGGATCGGGGTGATTTCGGCGGCGGTCCCACAAAAGAACGCCTCGTCGGCGAGGTAGAGGGCCTCGCGCGGGAGGAACGCCTCGTGCACGCGGATCCCGAGGTCCCCGGCCAGGGTCATCACGCAGCGACGGGTGATTCCGTCGAGAATCGAGTTGGCGAGTGGCGGGGTGTATAGCTCTCCTCTCTTCACGATGAATACGTTTTCCCCGCTTCCCTCGCTCACGTACCCGTTGATGTCGAGAGCGATCCCCTCGCGGTAGCCGTGGTCGGCCGCCTCCATGGCGATGAACTGGGAATTGATGTACTGCCCGCCGAGCTTAGCCGCCGCCGGGTAGGTGTCCGGAGCCATCCGCCGCCACGAGCTCACCCCAGCGTCGACCCCGTTATCCAACGCATCCTGACCGAGGTATTTCCCCATCTCCACCGTAATCACGCTCACGTGTGTCGGGCAGCTTCGCCCGTCGACCCCGAACGTCTCCCACCCACGGAAGACGACTGGGCGAATGTAGCAGGAGGTGTGCTCATTACCGATGATCGTTTCCATGATCGCCCGGTGGACCTCATCCCGCGGGTACGGGACCTCCAGCTTGTACACCCGACACGAGTTCCACAACCGATCGAGGTGAGCGTCCAGGCGGAAGATCGCCGGGCCGGCGGGGAGGCCATACGCCCTGATTCCCTCGAACACGCTCGACCCGTAGTGAATCGCGTGCGCCGCCACATGGACGGTGGCCTCGTTCCACGGGACCAGCCGCCCATCGAACCATACCTTCTCCGATTTCTTCACCCTATTCTCCTTTCTTTGATGCTCCGCCGTGTATAGGGGACGAGCCCCCCGGCGCGGATGATCTCCAGCATGAACTTCGGATACGGGGCCGTCCGATAGGCTTTCCCGGTAGTCAAGTTGCAGATAAGCCCCGCTTCGATCTCCGCCTCGATCTCGTGCCCCTTCTCTGTTTCTCGGATCGCCTGCGGCGATTCCAGGATGGGGAGCCCAATGTTGATCGCGTTTCGGTAGAAGATGCGGGCGAAGCTCGCCGCGATCACGCACCCCACCCCGGCCCCTTTGATGGCGAGCGGGGCATGCTCGCGCGACGAGCCACATCCAAAGTTCTCCCCGGCGAGGATGATGTCCCCAGGCCGGACAGAACCGACGAAGTCCGGATCGATGTCCTCCATGCAGTGTTTTGCCAGCTCCTCCGCGGTCGAGATATTCAGGTAGCGGGCGGGGATAATGACGTCAGTGTCCACGTTATCCCCGTATTTCCAGGTTCTTCCGCTGATCCTCATTAGACGACCTCCTCCGGTCCGATGATTCGCCCGGCTACGGCCGACGCCGCGGCGACTGCCGGCCCGACCAGGTAGACCTCGCTCTCTGGGTGCCCCATCCGCCCGCGGAAGTTGCGGTTGGTGGTACTCACTGCCCGCTCCCCCGCGGCCAGGACTCCCATGTGCCCGCCCAGGCACGGCCCGCACGTCGGGGTGCTCACCGCCGTTCCGGCCATGATGAAAGCCTCAATCAACCCCTCCCGGAGCGCGTCGAGGTACACCTGCTGGCTTCCGGGAAGAACGATGCACCGCACATCCGGGTGGACCTTACGGCCTCGCAGGATATCCGCAGCGACGCGCAGATCCTCTACCCGCCCGTTGGTGCACGAGCCGATCACGACCTGGTCGATTGGAATATTGCCCGCCTCGCTCGCCGGGCGCGTGTTCTCCGGAAGGTAGGGGAACGCCACCTGCGGTGTGATGGAAGCGGCGTCGATCTCGATCGTCCGCGCGTAGGAAGCGTCCTGGTCCGAGGAGTAAACCGTGTATTCTCGGGACGCGCGGGGGTCCACGTAGGCGTGCGTCTTATCATCGACCGCGAACAGGCCGGCCTTTGCCCCGGCCTCGATCGCCATGTTCGCCATGGTGAACCTCCCTGCCATCGAGAGGTCGTCGATCGTCGGACCGGAGAACTCGATCGCCTTGTACAGGGCACCGCTTACCCCGATCTTCCCGATAGTGTGAAGGATCAGGTCCTTCCCACCGACCCATCGCCGCAGCTTCCCGAAGTACACGATCAGAATCGTCTCCGGGACGCGCATCCAGATCCTCCCAGTAGCCATGGCAACAGCGATGTCGGTCGATCCCATCCCGGTCGAGAACGCGCCGAGGGCCCCGTAGGTGCAGGTGTGGGAGTCGGCCCCGACCACCACGTCTCCGGGAAGGACCAACCCCTGCTCGGGGAGGAGGACGTGCTCGATCCCCATACTCCCTACCTCGAAGTAGTGGGAGATCCCCTGGGCGCGGGCGAATTTTCGCATTACCTGGCACTGTTCCGCCGACTTTATGTCCTTGTTGGGGGCGAAGTGGTCGGGGACGAGGACGACACTATCCGGGTCGAACACCCTTCCTGTACCGATCTTCTCAAATTCCCGGATCGCGATTGGGGCGGTGACGTCGTTGGTAAGGGCCACGTCTATACGTACCTCCGTAAACTCCCCGGACCGGACCGGGCTGTCCGTGTGGGCAGAGAGGATCTTCTCAGTCAGGGTCTGTCCCATCTGCCCGGATTCCCTTTCTTTCCCCGCGCTGCGGCCAGAGCCGCCCCGTCCCACTTCAGGGCCCATGCCCGATTATCCTCGCGCTCCGGCTCAGCCTTCCTGGGAGCGGGCGAGGCTTTCTTATCCTTATTCAACACCTTCTTCATCCTTCCTCCTTTCGTTTTTCGTAAGTAATCGGTTCAAAGCGTTCAGGTACGCCTTGGCGCTAGCCACGATGATGTCCGTGTCGGCGCCGTAACCGCGGAAGACCCGCGACCCGTCAGTGAAGCGGACGCTCACCTCCCCCTGGGCGTCGATCCCGGAGGTGATCGCGTGCACGTCGTACTCCAGAAGCTCGGCGGCAGCATGGACAACCGCGTCGATCGCCCGGTAAGTAGCGTCAACCGGTCCGGCCCCGACCGCGGCATGCACATGCTCGATCCCGTCCGGACCACACAGTTTGACCGTCGCCGTCGGCATTCCTGACCTGCCAGCCACCACCTGGAGGTCGACGAGCCGGTACACCTCACGCGGCTGGTAGAACAAGTCGGCAATGAGGGCCTCCAGGTCGGCGTCGGTCACTTCGCGCTTCTTGTTTCCCAGCTCCTTGAACCGGGCGAACGCAACCTCGATCCGCTCAGGGTCGAGTTCGTATCCCATCTGAGCGAGTCGCTCCCGGAACGCGTGTCTCCCCGAGTGCTTGCCAAGGACCAGTCGCGACTGGGAGAATCCGACCTCGTCCGGGCGGATAATCTCGTAGGTACTCGGGTTCTTAAGGAGCCCGTCCTGGTGGATTCCGGCCTCGTGGGCGAACGCGTTCGCCCCGATGATTGCCTTGTTCACCTGAACCGAGATTCCGGTCAGGTTGCACACCAGCCGGCTTGCGCGGGCGATCTGGGCTGCGTCGATCCGGGTGGAAAGACCGTAGGCGTCTACCCGGGTCCGGATGGCCATCACCACCTCCTCCAGGGCTGCGTTCCCTGCCCGCTCCCCGATTCCGTTTACCGTCACCTCAGCCTGGCGTGCTCCAGCCTGCAGCCCGGCGAGGGTGTTAGATGTCGCCATCCCCAGATCGTCGTGGCAGTGAACGGAGACGATCGCCTGGTCGATCCCGGGAACGGTTTCGACGATCCCGCGGATCAAGCCGCCAAACTCATCGGGGGTGGTGTACCCGACCGTGTCCGGGATGTTGATCACGCTCGCCCCGGCAGCGACTGCAGCGGCAATCACCTCATGGAGAAACTGCGGATCGGACCGCGTCGCGTCCTCTGGCGAGAACTCAACGTCGTCGCAGTAGCCTTTGGCGTAGGCGACCATTTCTCGGGCACGGGCGAGGACCGCGCCGCGTTTCATCCGCAGTTTGTCGCGCATGTGGACCTCGGAGGTGGCGATGAACACGTGTATCCTTGGATGA
>DAOVLG010000076.1 GCA_030631385.1 Candidatus Coatesiibacteriota bacterium
CCCAGCGCATCGCCATAGACCAGGGCATCGGCGTCGGTTTCTTCTCCCTGGAGATGTCCGCGGAGGAGCTCGTGCGGCGGATGCTCTGCTCGGAGGCGCGGGTGGACTCCCAGAAGGTGCGCCGGGGAATGGTCTCCGAGAGCGACATGGAGAGGTTCATCACCAAGGTGGCGCGTCTGTCCAACGCGCCCTTCTACCTGGATGACACCCCGGCGCTCTCGGTGCTGGAGCTCCGGGCCAAGGCCCGCCGCCTGGTCAAGCAGAAAAACGTCAGCCTCATCGTGGTGGACTACCTCCAGCTCATGACCGCCACCCACCGTCGCATGGAAAGCCGCCAGGTCGAGGTGGCCGAAATATCCCGTTCCCTCAAGGCCCTGGCCAAGGAGCTCGACATCCCGATCCTGGCCATCGCCCAGCTCAACCGCCAGCCCGCCAACCGCCCGCGCACCAAGCTGCCCCTGCTCTCGGACCTGCGCGAATCGGGCGCCATCGAGCAGGACGCCGACGTGGTGATGTTCCTGCACCGGGAGGAGTACTACCGGGTCTCCAGCCCCGCCGAGGCGTCCACCGGAAGGGCCGAGGAACCGGACTACGGTAATGGCGGGAGCATATCGGATGACCTGGCCCGGATGCCTGGCATCTGCCAGGTGATCGTCGCCAAGCAGCGCAACGGACCCGTCGGTTCGGTCTACCTGGTGTTCCGCAAAAAATACATGCGCTTCGAGAGCCTGGACCGCTCCTTCAGGACCCCCGCGCGGCCCGCGGCTTCGGGGGAGAACCCGCCGTTCTAGCCGCCTTGACAACCGGAACGCTCTGGATTAGCCTAACGCCGTGTGAATCAGCCCGTTAGGCAGGGCGTCCCCGTTTTTTTCATGTACCCGAACCGACCGATCTGGGCCGAGGTGGACCTCCGGGCCATCCGCGACAACTTCTTCGCCCTGCGCGAGCGGGTGGGCCGCGCAGTGAAGATCATGGCCGTGGTCAAGTCCGACGCCTACGGCCACGGCAAACTCGAGGTCGCCCAGGCCCTGAATCCGTACGCCGACTGGTTCGGGGTGAGTTTCGTAGACGAGGGGGTGGAGCTGCGTCAGGCCGGTTTCGACCAGCCGATCCTCTCCCTGGTCACACCCCTTCCCGATGAGCTGGACGCCGTGATCCGGTACCGGCTGACCCCGGTGCTCTCCGACGCGGCCCTGGCCGGACACCTGAGCGAACGGCTGAAGCGGATGGGCTGGCTCGGGGCGTACCGGCGCGATTTCGACGTCCATGTCAAGGTGGACACCGGCATGGGGCGCCTGGGGGTTTGGTACTCCGAGGCGCCGGAGATTGTAGCCGAGATCGAGGCCGCCGAGGGGGTCCACGTCTCGGGGCTCCTCACCCACTTTCCCCTGGCCGACGGCGAGGACAAGACTTACGTCCGGGAGCAGCTCCGACGCTTCGACCAGGTCTGCCGGAAGGTGGAGGAGAAGGGTATCTCCCCCGAGTTCTACCACGCGGCCAACTCCGCCGCCATCGCCGACGTTCCCGAAAGTTATCTGGACATGGTCCGCCCCGGATTGGCCCTCTACGGGAGCTATTCCAGCCCCCACGTCACCCGCAACCTGGGTATCCGGACGGCCATCGCCCTGCGGGCCCGCATCGCGACGGTCAAGACCCTCCCCGCCGGCACCACCATCAGCTACGGCCGCCGCCACCGCCTGGAGCGGGATACCCCGATCGGCGTCCTGCCCCTCGGCTACGCCGACGGCTGGCGGAGGAGCCTTTGCGACCGGGCGGAGGTGCTGGTGCGGGGTCAGCGGCGACCGATCATCGGCGCCATCTGCATGGACATGTGCATGGTCAGCCTCGAGGGGCTGGGCGAGGTGGCCCCGGGCGAGGTGGTCACCCTCCTGGGCCGCGACTACTCCGGCGAGAAGATCGAGGTCGAGGAGGTGGCCGGGTGGATGGATACCATCCCCTACGAGGTGACCTGCGGCCTGTCGGAGCGCGTACCCCGGCACTACCTCCGGTTGGAGTAAACCGTGCCCCTAGATCCACCGGTAAAGGGGAACTCCTTCGAGCGCATCGGCGCCTGGCTCTTCGACAAGGCGCGCAGTGTTGGGGGGATGTTCATCTTCTACGGGCGGACGCTGAACCGCATCTTCCGGCGTTGGCCGCGGGGCAGGCTGATCTACGACCAGATGCTCCGCATGGGCGTGGAATCCATCGGCGTGGTGACGATGACCGCTCTTTTCACCGGGATGGTCATCGCGATGCAAACGGTCAACGAGCTCGTGATGTTCGGCGCCGAGGGCTACGTGGGCGGCATGGTCTCGGTGCTCTTCGCCCGGGAGCTGGGACCGGTGCTGACGGCGATCATGCTCGCCGGCCGGGTGGGGGCGGCCATGGCGGCCGAGCTCGGCACCATGCGGGTGACCGAGCAGATAGACGCCCTGGAAACCCTGGCCAGCGACCCCTACCGGTACCTCGTGGCGCCGCGCCTCGTTGCCATGGCCGTCATGGCGCCCATCCTCACCGCCCTGGCCATGGGGGTGGCCCAGGTGGGCTCCTTCTTCGTCTGCATCGTCCTGGCCGACGTGGACCCCGGCGTCTACATCACCGAGCTCTCCGCCTTCACCTACACCTGGGACATCATCAGCGGTCTCATCAAGGCCTTCGCCTTCGGCCAGGTGCTCACGCTCATCAGTTGCTACTACGGCTTCACGACCTTCGGCGGGGCCGAGGGGGTCGGCCGGGCGACGACGAACGCCGTCGTCGTCAGCGCGGTGAACATCCTCATCGTGGACGTGCTCTTAACCACCCTCTTCTTCATCGCCTTCGATTAGGCGCGGCGAGGGAACCGGGACCGGACGCACGAACGTAGGGAAGTTGTGGATCAGGAAAGCGTCATCGGCCTGGAGAACCTGCACAAGAGCTTCGGTGAGACCGTGGTCCTCGACAGCGTGGACCTGGAGATCCACCGGGGGGAGTCCATCGCCATCATCGGACGCTCCGGCGTGGGGAAGAGCGTCCTGTTAAAGCACGTGCTGGGTCTGTTGATGCCGGACTCGGGGGACGTCTGGTGTCTGGGGACGAAGGTGAACGGGGCCAGCCTCCCGGATCTCTACCGTATCCGCGCCCGGGTGGGCTACGTCTTCCAGTTCTCCGCCCTGTTCGATTCGCTGAGCGTCCGTGAGAACGTGGGCTTCTACCTGGACAACCACACCGCTACACCGCCCGCCGATATTGATCGCATCGTGGACGAGAAGCTCCGGCAGGTGGGCCTCCCCGACACGGCGCGACTGGCGCCCGCCGAGCTCTCCGGGGGGATGAAGAAGCGGGCGGGTGTCGCGCGCGCCCTGGTGGGGGATCCCGAGATCATCCTCTACGACGAACCCACCTCGGGCCTCGATCCGATCACCGCCGCCGCCATCAACGACCTGATCAACGAGACGAAGACCCTGACACACGCGACCACGGTCATCATCACCCACGACATGGCCTCGGCCTACAAAACCGCCGACCGGATCGCCATGCTCCACGACGGGAAGATCATCTTCGACGGCTCGGCCGACGAGATCCGCGCCACGGACAACCCCTACGTGCAGCAGTTCATCCAGGGTCGGGCGCACGGCCCCATAGACCCGCTCTTTATCAAATAACACCACGCTGGGGGCCGAAGGGATAACAAGAGCCTTTTTCTGGTAAAATACACCTCTCTTTCCACCTGCAATAGCTAAAATGAAACGTACCGCCGAGCTCAAAGTCGGGATCACCGTCGTCATCGCCCTCGCCGTCTTCGTGGCGCTGCTTTTTTCCACGGGCGAGTGCGACCTCTTTCGCCGGGCCTACAACATCACGGTCATCTTCGACTCCGCCGCCGGGCTGGTCCCCGACGCCAAGGTCCTCTACGCCGGCGTGAGGGCGGGCGGGGTCGAATCCGTGGAGTGGTTCAAGCCCGAGGGCTCCGATCAGCTCATGGTCAAGGTGGTCCTCTGGCTGGACGAGACCGTGGTGGTGAGGGAGGACTCGATCATCGCCATCCGGATGAAGGGGCTGATGGCCGACAAGTACGTGGACATCACCCCGGGGACGCCGGATTCGCCCGTCGTCCCGCCCGGCTCCACCGTCCAGGGCCAGCGCTCCATCGGCATGGATGAGCTCTTCGAGTCGGCGGGGAGCATCGCCATCAAGATCGGGGACGCCCTGGCCGAAATCTCGGCCCTGTTTGACGAGGAGACGGTGGCTCAGTTGAAGAGCACCATCGCCCACATAGACTCGATGGCCCTCGAGCTGGATGAGTTGATCCAGGCTTCGGCGGGCGAGATCAGCGCCTCCCTCAAGAACATCCGGCTGATCACCGACGACGTCTCCCGGATCACCGCCAGTGCGGCCCGGATCACCGAGGACTTCGAGGTGAGCCTCTCGCGCTCGCTGCCCCGGATCGAGAGCGCCCTGGAGCGCTTCGATTACATCGCGGCCACAACCGCCGACGCCGTGGACCGGATCAACGACATCGTCGCCGCCATCACCTCGGGCGAGGGGACCATCGGGAAACTGATTTACGACGACGCCGTCTACACCGACTTCACCGAGACACTCCAGAAGGCCAAGACGCTCCTGGATAACATCATCGAGGACCCCCGCCGCTACCTGAACCTCTCGGTATTCTAGGGCGACCTTCGCCGACCGCACCCCCCGGATGGAACCCCTCCCCGTTTAAACGGGAAAAATGGCCCGAAGATTGGGCCGTTTCTTGACATCTCCCGCCCCCCTTATCTATACTCTCCCTCCGCCCGCGGGGAGGGCCCGCAAAACGGCCTTTGGCCCGTCCCGAGGTTGGGGAGCGGACAACGAGATGAAGACTTATCAAAAGAAGCTGGCCGACGTAGAGCGCGCCTGGCACCTGATCAACGCCTCCGGCATCCCCCTGGGCCGCCTGGCGACCCGGGTGGCCGGACTCCTGCGCGGCAAGCACAAGACCTACTGGGCGCCCCACCTGGACGCCGGGGACTTCGTCATCGTCGTCAACGCCGCCGAGGCGAAGCTGACCGGCCGCAAGCTGCAGCAGAAGTTCCACCGCCGCTACTCGGGCTACCCCGGCGGGCTCAAGTCCACCCCCTACGAGGTGGTCATGCGGCGCTACCCGGACCGCGCCGTCCGCTGGGCGGTGGCCGGGATGCTGCCCAAGAACCGCCTCGGGCGGAAGATGTTCAAGCGCCTGCGGGTTTACGCGGGGTCCGAGCACAGGCATCAGGCCCAAAAACCTCAAGACTTCACCTTCGAGGTCTAGGAGTACCCATGACCGATACAGCCCCCATCTGGGCCACCGGACGCCGCAAGACCTCCATCGCCCGTGTGCGCCTGGTGACCGGTGAGGGTAAGGTTCTCGTCAATCGGCGCGAGGTGGAGGAGTACTTTCCCCGGGAGATCTGGCGGAAGAGGATCCGCCAGCCCCTCGAGACCGCCAACGCAGCCGACCGCTTCGATGTGCACGCCAACCTCACCGGCGGCGGGCTGTCGGGACAGGCGGACGCCCTGAGTCTCGGGATCGCCCGGGCCCTGGAGTCCTACGATCCCGAGCTCAGGCACACCCTGAAGGCGGCGGGTCTCCTCCGCCGCGACTCCCGGATCAAGGAGCGCAAGAAGTACGGTCAGCGCGGCGCCCGCGCCCGCTACCAGTTCTCCAAACGTTAACCCTTACCCAGGCCCCGACGGGCCAATACGCACGCCACTCGCTCTCGTTGCCCCCAGGGGTTGAAGTGGCGGAGGATGAAACGAGGTGACAGTGCCAGAAATCTCCATGCGAGCCATGCTGGAGGCCGGGATCCACTTCGGCCACCAGACCCGCCGTTGGAATCCCAAGATGAGACCCTACATCTTCGGGGAGCGCAACGGCATTTATATCATAGACCTGCAGAAGTCGGCCCAACTCCTGCGCAGGGCCTGTGACTTCGTCACCCAGACCGTGGCGCGGGGCGGGAAGTTCATCTTCGTCGGCACCAAGCGCCAGGCCCAGACGATCATCGTCCGGGAGGCGGAGCGCACCGGGATGTTCTTCGTGACCAAACGCTGGCTCGGCGGCACCCTGACCAATTTCCAAACCATCAAGGAGAGCCTGAACCGCCTGGACAAGCTGGAGCGCCTGATCAACTCCGACAGCTTCGAGAACCTCTCGAAGAAGGAGCGCACCATGCTCACCAAGCGGTACGTAAAACTCAACGCTTTGCTGGCCGGGATCCGGAGGATGAAGACCCTTCCCCAGGCGCTCTACGTGGTGGACCCCAAGCGTGAGCACATCGCCGTCAAAGAGGCCAACAGCCTGGGGATCCCCATCGTCGCCATCGCCGACACCAACTGCGACCCCGACGAGCTGACCCACCTCATCCCCGGCAACGACGACGCCATCCGCGGTATCCAACTCATCACCAAGACCATCGCCGACGCGGTCACCGAGGGCGTCGCGATCGCCACCGGCGGCATGATCACCGAAGAGACACCGGTAAGTACTCAAGACTCAGAATCTTCAACCGCTCACGGGGATCAGGGGTAACCTATGACGGACATCTCCGCCCAAGAGGTGATGGCGCTCCGCAAGAAGACCGGCGCCGGCATCGTGGACTGCAAGAAGGCCCTCCAGGAATCAGGCGGCGACGAGGAGAAGGCGATCGAGCACCTGCGGGTCAAGGGTCTGGCCATCGCCGATAAAAAGTCCGGCCGCAGCGCCAACGAGGGGACCATCAGCACCTACATCCACGCCGGCGAGAAGCTGGGGGTCATGCTGGAGCTCCGCTGCGAGACCGACTTCGTGGCCCGCACCTCCGATTTCAAGAACCTCGCCAAGGACCTCTGCATGCAGATCACCGCCATGGCGCCCCTGGCCGTGGACTCCGACGGCTTCCCCGCCGAGGTGCTGGAGGCCGAGCGCCGCGTATACGCCGAACAGGCCGCCGAATCGGGCAAGCCGGACAACGTCGTGGAGAAAATCGTAGAGGGCAAGATGAAGAAGTTCCTGAAGGAGAACGCCCTGGTGAGCCAGCTCTTCATCAAGAACCAGCCCGAAGAGAAGAACCGCACGGTGGAGGACTACATCAAGGAGTACGTGGCCAAACTGGGTGAGAACATCCAGGTGGCCCGCTTCGTCCGTTTCCAACTTGGCGAGGAGTCAGAGGCTTGAAGCCGAAAAGGGTGATCGTAAAGCTCTCCGGCGAGCGGCTGGGCGGCCGCGGTCCGGGGGGCTTTTCTCCCTTCGAGCCGGAATCGCTGAAGAAAATCGTCGCCGATATATCCGGGCTGCACGGGGCCGGTTACGGGGTCGGCGTCGTCTGCGGGGCGGGGAACCTTTTCC
>DAOVLG010000306.1 GCA_030631385.1 Candidatus Coatesiibacteriota bacterium
ATGAAACCGGCCTTCATCAGGTCTACGGTCATTTTAGCATAGGTCTCGTCGTCGAGCTCGATCTCCCCGGCGCAGCCGGCGAGAAGAATCGCCAGGCAGAGGAAAGGTAGCAAACGCTGGAACTTCATGTTGCTCCTCCGTAGACTGGGGTCTGTCTCACAACTGAAGTATAACAAAACCAATCATCCCTCGGCGCCGGCGCGGATACGAATTCACCTTTGAGAAGATACCGCTTGACCTTCTTCATCGAGGTTTTTGGCAGCTCCTCGTCGCGGATCTGAAAATCCTTGATCCGCTTGTAACCGGCGAGCTGGTCGTTGACGCGCCCCACCTCTCGCCGCAGCGTTTCACGGACCGATGTGGTGACCGGCCGGGTAATCGTGAACAAGGTCGGCACGCGTCGGCTGGCCGAGGGGTTATCCTCTCGTGGTAAGCCGCTCTACGTCGTCGCCGACCAGACCAAGCTCCTGCCCCCCGAGTGTTACGAGCCTCCGTGCGATTAGCTGTAATTTTATGTGTCAACAGAAAGCCACGAATCCGCAAGAAGGATTAAAACTGGGTGCGGAAGCCCTCCGGCGTACCGAAGTCCCGCTCAACCTCGCTCCAATCTCCTCCCTCGATGGACTCGGTGACTTTACGGAGCACGTCCCGATGCCCCTCCCACCAATCAGCATATTCGTCATCCAGGTGAGCGACCGCCATCTGCGCCAAGAGCGACTGGGCGTTGCGCAGGATTTCCTCGGGATACTCAGAACCCTTCAGGGACAGCCGGAAGTACTCCTCTCTCTCGGCGACGAGTTCGGTGAAGAAGGAGCGGTACTCCAGTGGATCAACGACTACGAAATCCTCGCCGTTGTATTCATACACCGTACTGACGAACGACGCCCGGTAGACCCGCGCGAGCATGAAGCTGGACGCATAGGCGCTGAAGGTGTAGATTTCAACGTCGCCGTCGGAGTCGGCGTCCACGGCCAGCGGAGCCAGCATGGGCTCGACGAAAAGCTCCTCGAAGCCCGCGGCTGTAAGCTTCAAAACGCAAAGGCCGAAGCAGATGAGGGCGTCGTTCCCACCGGTATTGGTAGGGATCACCACCTCGGGACGGCCGTCGCCGGTGTAGTCTTCCATCTGGAGGCTCTCTCCGTAGAACCCCGTCTCGCCTCCACCTGGGTAGACCCCGACGAGTACACGTTTGGATTCGGCGTCCAACCGGTAGAGGCGGACCTCCTCAAAGAATGCGAACCAGCCGAACCTGCGCCGCAGAGCCTCGACAACGTACACACCGTCGTCCAGCTCCAGGCGGTGGGAGAGGTGATCCTCGTCTAACCCCTCGATAGTGGTGAAGCCGTCGAGACCCACCCCCAGCACCACTTCGTCGTTACCGGCGGACTCGATCCGGTGGAGGGTGACCACGCACTCCGGTTGAAAGTCGTCGTCTACATCCTCGAAGCGGACGTCGTACCCGAGCGGTTCGTCTACCCACAGACCGTAGGTGTCCACCAGATGCCAATCCACGCCCGGAGAGAGGCTGTCGTCAATGTAGTGTAGTTCGAGTTCGCCAAAGCGGTTCAGGGAATCGTTTACGCTTCGGACGGCGTCGACGCGATAGTAGCCTTGGTCCAGGAAGACGGTTTCCGATTCAAAGTCGGAGGGTTCGGGGACCACCTCCGCCTCGACCTGCGTTGACGTGGAACCCTCGAAGTGCTCGGGCACCGGCAGGTGGTTTGCCGCCGCCAACAGGAAAAAAGCCGCAACGCCGAACCCCGCAGTCGCGCTCATCAGACCACCACCAAAACGGAACAATCCGTGTCCTCCAGGAGCCTCGCCGCCACGTCGCCGCGCATAATCCGGCCGAGATTCTGCCGCCGGTGCTTTCCGAGGATGATCAGATCCACCCCCTCCCGGTTGGCTAGATTCACGATCTCGATGTTGGGGCGACCGGCGAGCACGTGTCCCTTCATCTCAACACCGGCCTCTTCGCCCAGTTTGACCACGTACTCCACGTTTCCCTCGGCGGCTAAACGCATGTCCCGCTCGACCCGCCTCCGGTCCGTCTCTGGCTCGTGACAGAAATCTCTGAGGACTCCACTGTCAATCACCGAGAGCACCAGGAGCCCCGCTTCCATCTTTTTCGCCAGTTCGATGGCGACCTCAGCGGCGCGGACGGCGTACTCGCTACCGTCGGTCGCGATGAGGATATTCTCGTACAAATCCCACCTCAACTTTCCGTCCCCGGCTCCACATCCACCATGGGCACGAAGAGAACGCTGGTGATCCGGCGTTTTAATAAACCACCATCGGTGACCTCGAAGAGGACGAGGTCCTGGAAAGGGTAGCCGCCGATGGGCGCCACTATCCTCCCGCCCGTGACCACCTGCTCACCGATGGCGGGGGGCAGCTTTCCGGGGGAGCAGGTGAGCACGGCCGCTTCGAACGGGGCCTCTTCGGGCCAGCCGAGATAACCGTTGCCCAGCCTTAGATGAACGGTGTCGGCGTAGCCGGTGCTTTCCAGATTAGTCTGGGCCCAGCGGTGGAGCTGGGGAATGACCTCGATAGAGAACACCTCCACCTCGCAGTCCGCTAGAACCGCCGCCTGATACCCGGAGCCGGTGCCGATCTCCAGGACTCGCATCCCGGGCTTCGGCTCGAGAAGCTCGGTCATCAACGCCACGATGTAGGGCTGGCTGATGGTCTGACCGTGACCGATACTTAAAGGACGGTCATCGTAGGCCCCCCAGACCGCCGATGGTGGTATGAAAAGCTCCCGCGGCACCACGCCCATCGCGGCCAGAACTCTCTCATCCCGGATCCCCCGGGCCTGGAGCTGCCGCTCGACCATCCGGTTCCGCGCTATGACGAGTTTATCGCGTCGCTCCACCACCATCCTCACTCTAGTGGAAAGGCAGCCGAAGGTGGAATCCATTTGAGTTTACCAGAGAATCGGCCCACTTTCTACGCGCCATAGCGAGTTGACAGGTTGGATTACCCTCTCTATACTGCCCTGGACGATCCAAACCCCACGGGAGGTATACGTTGGCCGTTGATCTGCGCGGGCGCCATCTCCTCACCCTGCGG
>DAOVLG010000186.1 GCA_030631385.1 Candidatus Coatesiibacteriota bacterium
CCTGTGGGAGGAGCATTCGCTCACGGGATTGAGGGTGAGGGCTGCCTTATAAAGAAGCGGGCCGACCTGAAGGTCGGCCCCTACGTTGAAGCAAGGGGTTGAAACCCCTTGTCTTTCCTGTATTGCGGGAACGACAGGGGGGGAGCGTGTACGCGGCGCAATCCCTTCGATTGGCGATGCCGTGGAGTCGCGAGGCCGGGGTCCAGCGCCCCGCGCTGGCGGGCGGCCGCAGAGGGCCGCCCCTACGATTTGGGTGCTCGCGGAGATAGATTATGGAAAACTAGCGATTCTCCCCGCGGGACCGGGGTCCAGCACCCGGCGCCGGCTCGTAGCCCCTGCCCTCCAGGATGACCACGATGAGGACGCCGAGCCAGCTCAGGAAGCAGCCGAGAAGGACTCCCTTGACGACGATCCCCTTGGAGTTGCCGATCATGGCCCCGACGACCATCGGCGCTATCCACATCGGGACTGCGATCAACCCCCAGAGGATCCAGCCCAGCCCCCAGAACATCGTTAATCCTTTCTCGCCTAGAACAGGAGGGTGAGGGCGACGGCGTGTGAGGGTCCGGCGTTGAGGGGGTCGGTGCGGAAGGCGTAGTCCAGGCGCAGCTCGCCGCCGGAGAAGAGCCCGGTGACGATGCTCCCGCCGGCGGAGAGCTCTCCGGTGTCGAAGTTTCCCGTTTCGTAGCCGAGACGGACGGCCAGTGTCGGCGCGACCCAGTACTCGGCGCCCAGGCGCCACTCGGGCCGGGTGTCGCCGTTGGTGACCAGGTCCACCTCGAACCGCAGCCAGCCGCCCGCGTCGTATCCGATGCCGGCGGCGTACTCCACCGGCAGCGCCTCCTCGGTCCCCGCGGCGGTCTTCCACTTGTAGCTGCCGATGAGGTTATGGGCGCAGAAGCCCACGGCCAGCCCGGCCCAGGGGCGGAACCCGACGCCGAGGTCCACCGCCCCCCCCTCGGCGGTGTCGGAGGCCACGCCGGTGAACATGGCCCTCGCCGTCATCCCGATGCCGAGCCATTCCAGGGGCCGGACGCCGAAGGCGAAGTTGAATATGTGCTCGTCGTAGGAGAACTCGCCGGTTCGGTTGCCGCCGGTGTCCCGGCCGTCGAAGCCGCCTACCCGGAGGTAGTACCAGGCCGCCGCCGCGGTGGCCCGGGTGTCCTCGAAGGGCAGGGGGTAGACGAAGCCGGCGCTGGACTGGCTGCGGTCCAGACAGAGGTGGCGGTGGAAGAGCTGCCCCTGGAGCCGGAGGGTGAAGGCCAGGCCGGCGGGGTTGTATCCCACGGCCTCGGCGTCATCCACCAGAGCCACGCCGGTGCGGCCCATGCCCATCGAGCGCACCCCCCAGCCCAGACGGAGCACCGCACCCGGACGCCCACCGCCGTCGTAATCCGCCGCCAGGGAGGTAAGCACCAGGAGCAAAAGAAGGGGCACGGTCTTCCTCATCGTCATCTCCTCACTCCACCACGGCGATCTTGCCGACGAAGGCCCGCTCCCCGTTGGCCTGGATCACGTAGTAGTAGACCCCGTTGGCCACCTGGCGCCCCGAGGCGTCGGCGCCGTCCCAGGCGTCCTTCTGGTACTCGAAGCCGCCCTGGTAGACCTCGTCGGAAACGATGCTTCTCACGTGCCGGCCCTCGAGATCGTAGATGTCAATGTCCACCAGGGCGTCGTGGGTCAGCGGGTGGCCGGAGACGCTGAAGCGGATGGTGCACTCGCCGTGGCCCATCGGGGAGAATGGGTTGGGGAAGGCGTAGGCGACGGGCTCGTCTATGAAGCCGGATCGGGGCTGGAAGTCTATGATGTCGAAGGAGGCTCCCCCGTCGCGGGAGACGTGGAGCCCCAGGGGTGTCCCGGCCCAGATGGTCTGGTTGTCCACCGTGGAGACGGAGTAGATGTTGTTGGAAAAAAGCCCGCGACCGGTGATGGTCTCCCAGGTGGCGTTGGGCAACCGGTGTGTGATGCCGCCGATCTGTCCCGGCCCGTTGTAGGCGGTGGCCACCCAGAGGTGTTCATTGGCGCCGGACTCGATCCAGTAGATGGCGTTGGAGTTGATGCCCGGGTTGTTCTCGGCGGCGTACCTGGTCCAGCCCCAATACGTGTCGTACCAGCGCACCAGCCACAGCCCGTACCAGTCCTCGCTGGCCACGGTGCCCACCCAGACCCAGAGGCCGTCCTCCTTCTGTTGCACCTCGACGAATCCGACCACCTGGCTCGAGGTTCCCGGCACGCCGAACAGGGTCCAGCTCTCGCCGTCATCGGAGGAGATGGCCAGGCCGGCGCCGGTGCCGGCGAAGAGGTAATCCTCGGTCCGCGCCAGGGCGAAGACGTTGTCCCCGTAGTCGAACTCGCTGGGAATGCTGGAGTGCCATGTCTCCCCGTCGTCGGAGGAGATGGCCACGCCGCCGGTCCAGCAGCCGGCCCAGATATTTCCAGCCCCGGCGGATTCGGTGTCCCACACGGCGTTGTTGCCCAGGCCGTCGGAGGTGGTCCAGTACTCCCACGTGTTACCGCCGTCGCGGGTTCGGGCCAGGCCGGCGCCCTGCAGCGGATCGAGACCGCTCTGGCGGGGGTAGAAGCAGCCGAGGTACACGTCGCCGTTCCCGGCGATGCGCACCGTGCCGATGTCAGCAGCCGAGCCGGGCAGGCCGTCGTCGTAGCCGTAGGCGCTCCAGGTACCGCCGGCGTCGGTGGATTTGCCGAAATTCTTCAGCGTGCCGATCCAGACCACGGCAGCCGTGTCGTCTATGCCGACGATGGTGTTGTCCAGGCTGTCCTCGGGGGGCGGGAGGTCGGGGAAGGCGCAGCGGGGGATCGGTTCACGGCCGCCGGCGAGAGCGGCGAGCGCGGTCCACGCGATGAGTAGGACGAGGATTCGTTTCATGGACTCATCTTTTTTAAAAGTTTCAGACAAAGCGATTATCACTCCCGGAGCCGCCCGCCGTCAAGCCCGGTGCTACCGGCGGCCCGCAGAGGGGCCGCCCTACGGTTGGCAAGTAACGCGGTAATGTTAAACGAGGGGTTATAACCACAGTATTAAATATACCTGTTCAGAGACACTACAATAAAGGCCGGCCTGGTCAAAAAGACAAGGGGCTTGGAGCCCCTTGCCAATCGCATTTCCACCGCATGTTGATCCCCGCGAGCGCTAGTCCGAGAACCCCGCCTTTATCTCCCCCCAGCTCGCGGCCTCGACGCGGGTGTCATCCGGTGTGCCCAGGATGCGGAAAAAGGCCGATTTGTCCCATTGGTTCCACTGGTGGTGCAGGTTGCCCTGGGACCTGGCGCCCCATTTGAAGTTCTCGGCATCCGAATAGATTTCGAGCCACCAGGGCGTGCCGCCGTCTAATCTAAAACCGGAGCCTAAATCAACCCGGTAGTGCCACACCGTGTACCCCAGATATACATCTCCCGTGTCGGTTTCTTCGATGTTGCGTAAAGGGGGGCGGAAGACTTTTTTCCATCCGCCGGGCATGCCGTAGTGGTCGTAGCGGATGCTGAAGGTGAACTGCTGGGGGTGGTCGTCGTCATCGGGGTAGTAGTAAATCGCCCAGTATTCGATTACCTTGAGCAACGACCTGGTGTCTAGGGTGAAGTCGTCCTGGGTGTAGTAAGGTCCCCAACTGGCCCATACGCTGTTCATGATCGGTAAGTCGTAGGGGTCTTCCCACAGGACCTCGAGCTCGTCGTCGGCCAGGCCGGGCACGGCCGAGAGCGCGACGACGCAAAGCAAAAGGATTGTCGTCCTTGTCATGACGCTGCCTCCTTACAGCAAATTGAGATAGACGGTAGTCCAGGCCCAGTACTCATGGTTGGGATATCCTCCGTAAGGTTGATAGTACTTCCAACCCGGCACGTAATACGGGTAGTTCTTCGGGTTGAAGGATGTATCCTCATCCGCCATCACCCAGCCGCCTCCGAACTCCACCCACTTGTATCCCTGGACCCAGGTGTGCCTGAATATCGGTGGGGTCGAGTCGGGGTGCGACCACCAATTTGCAGGGGGAAAAAAGTAGGGGGTCAAGGGGTCGCCCTCGTAAAAGTAGTCCCCCAGGGTTCTGAAGGCCCAGCGGTTGCTGGTCGGCCCGTCACAACGTCCAGTAGTTACCTCGACCGGCGCAATCCCAGGCGTTACTCCGAGTACGCCGCCTTTATCTCCCCCCAGCTCGCCGCCTCGACGCGGGTGTCATCCGGTGTGCCCAGGAGGCGGAAGAAGGCCGCCTTGTTCCATTGGTTCCACTGGTAGTACAGGTTACCCGTGGTTTTACAGCCCCAGTTGCAGTTCTCGGCGTCCGTGCGGATTTCGAGCCAGAACGTCATCCCGCCGTCTACGTCACGTGGCTCTATATTCAGCCGGTAGTGGTACAGGGGATGCCCGTGGTAATCGAATCCGGTGTAGGTCTCCTCCACGTCGAAGGTCCTGGGGGTAAAGTAGTAGCCGCCGGGCATGCCGTAGTGGTCTTCGCGCACGGTCACGTTGAACGGCTGGGGGTGGTAGTCGGGCTCCTCGGGGTAGTAGTACGCCCAGCATTCCACGGCTTCGAGCTCTGCGTCCGTCTCCAGGGTGAAGTCGTCCTGGGTGTAGTACTCGCCGTAAATCCCAAAACCGCCGTTCATGAACCCAAAGTCGTAGTATTGGTCCCAGAGGACCTCGAGGTCGTCGTCGGCCCGGCTCGGGGACGAAACGCCGATGGCGCCGGTGAAACCGAGCGCGGCCGAAAACGCGACGGCGCAGAGCAAAAATGTTATCGTCCGGGTCATGACGTTACCTCCTTACCGCAATATACCAGTCCTAATGCCACTAAAAGACAGAGAAGAGAAGAACTTTGGATTATTCATAATTTAACACCCTTTTCAGCCCTTTTTACAACAAAATATACTATATCATATAAA
>DAOVLG010000496.1 GCA_030631385.1 Candidatus Coatesiibacteriota bacterium
CGGTTAGCTACACCGCTTGCGTCCAGTGCTCCACGGACAATATGGTAGCGGACTCCAGGTAAATCTTTCACCCGCCCCCCGCGAATCAGAACTACAGAATGTTCCTGTAACTCGTGCCCCTCACCGGGAATGTAAGCTGTTACTTCCATCCCGTTAGTCAGCCGTACTCTGGCTATTTTGCGCAATGCTGAATTGGGCTTTTTCGGAGTGGTAGTCTTAACCTGAGTACAAACTCCTCGCTTCTGCGGCGAACCCTTTCCCTCTATCATCTTATTCTTCAAAGCATTGTAGGTAAAGCGCAACGCCGGCGACTTGGTCTTCTTAATGACCTTCTTGCGCCCCTTACGAATGAGCTGATTAATAGTCGGCAATCTTTTCCTCCTACCCTACAATTTTAATGGATGAGCCCAGGCTCATCCAAAAAGTATATAGCGATAAATTGAGCACTATATTTCAATCTATCAGCTATAGTTGAATACCAAGCACTAAACTCTGAGTCTAGCACAAATGAAGATTAATTGTCAACAAGCGTTTGAGGTTATTTATCAAACCTGTCTCCACGCCCTTTCCTATTTAGGATATTTGGTGACCTCACCCCCTCTTAAACACCCATGTATTATTAACCCAGAGCAGGGAGAGTTAAAGAGAGGCGGAGCCTCTCTTATGTATCCATTCCCCCTTCCCCTTAGCAAGGGGAAGGGGGATAAAAGTCGAAGACTCTTCGAGGGGATAGGGTTACTAAATCTAAATAAATTAAGTGCGGTGAGCCCCGTAGGATTAAACCAACGGGGTGAGGTTAATAAACAATCTTTCTGGTTACATTTTTAATTTTGGGCGCTATTTGGTTTGTGTTATACTTAAGTAAAGCCAGCGTAGCTCAGGGGTAGAGCAGCGGTTTCGTAAAAATCACTGAGGCAAAACGGGCAATTTGAGCGTAAAATAAGCGCTATATCAATCTTGAGAGCTGATTACTTGAGAGTTGATTATTTCTCAGGCGGACGGGCAAAAAATGTATCATGATTACCGAACTCAAAACCAAAACCATCACCCTGAACGAACTCATCGACGTCTTCCTGGGGGCAACCTCCCACCTCTCGCCCCACACCCAGCGCTACTACCGGACCTACCTCAAGAACTTCGGGTGGTACGCCCACGAGTTCGGCTGGCCGGAGGCGGCCGGGGAGATCACCCGTGACCACATTCGCCAGTTCCTGAACTACATCAGCAGCAACACCAACCGCTGGGGGCGGGAAGACCCCACCCGCTCCTCGTCCCGCCGGGCTGCCCCGGGGACCACCTTCCACTACGGCGTGGTGATCAAGAGGCTGTTCCGCTGGGCGTCCGACGAGGAGGAGTACGTCAAAGAGAACGGCATCTGGCGGCTGAAGCTCCCGGCACCACACTTCCGCCAGGTGGAGCCCTACACCGACACCGAGGTGATGTCCCTGCTCGAGGCCTGCGAGGAAGAGTACCGCTTCCGGTCCCGCTTCCTCGGCAGCCGCAATGGGGCCATCATCGCCGTTTTCTGCGATACCGGGATAAGGCTCTCCGA
>DAOVLG010000329.1 GCA_030631385.1 Candidatus Coatesiibacteriota bacterium
ATCGTCGGTCTGGGTTTGGGAATCCTCTCACTCAGCGGCGGGCTAGCAAACGGGATCGAGAGGGAGGAGTACCTGGCGAGAATGGAGCAAATCGGGGAACCACTCTACGCCTTCCGCCCCGGCGCACCCCTCGTTCCAGCCGTCGCTACACCCTACGATGAGGAACTCTTTGAACCCCTGAAGACGTACGTAAGTAAACCTCGCAAGGTGCTCGAACTCCTTCCGATGCTGGATTTCGAGATCGGCGCGGCGGCCAGCGGTCTAACGGGGGGCCTGGAGGAGCATTTGGTCGAGGAAGAGGAACACTCCCGCAGGACGGAACACATCATGGACACCACCCTCCGTGGGGAGGAAACCGCCGAGGAACCGGTGGTGGTGGATGTGACCGTACCATCGGTAGAGGAACCTGAAGGCGGTTTGGCTGAGGAGGAACCTCCCCCGGAGGAACCTGAATAAGAAATTACCAATACACAGGCAAGAAACTTGCCTTGAGCCTGTTTAACGCAGAGACCCGCCTTTCAACCAGCGTGATCTAAGGGGGCGTAACGATGAAAACCCCGCTACTTGTAAGCCTCGTTTTTCTATTCGTCCTTTCGCTGCTTATTGGGTGCAGCGAGGATGAGGACGATCCCTACGCCAAGTATTACGCCGATGACACGGACTCGCTAACGGCGGCTGGTGAGAACCGGGATAGAGCCCTCCAGGAGTACGAGGAGTTCGTCGAGGAGGCCCTCGAAGGGGTCTACGATGACTTCGCCGCCGCTCCAACCGGGGCTGTCGGCGGCTTCGCAGAAGGTGCAGAGGAGCTAGACCTTGAACGTTCCGAGATGCCCGAGGAGGAGTTCAGGCCGGCCGGGGACGAGATGGGGGCCGACGTCACCACCGAAACCGAGACCCTCGACCTGGAACGAAAGCTGATCTTTGAAACCTCCATGACCCTCGTGGTAGAGGACCTGGACGAGGGCCGCGAGAATGTGGAGGAGATCATCAAGGCCAACCACAAGGAGGGCTCCACTCCGGTCTTCATCACCCAGCAGAGGGTGGACCGCGAGATCGGTCGGGTGGGCAGGATCCACTACACCATCCGCTGCCACGCCGACGTGCGCGAGCGAGTCGTCAAGGCCCTGCGCGAGGTGGGCGAGGTATGGGCCGAGGACTCCACCGTGGAGGACGTAACCCGGCGCTACTACGACCTCGAGAAGCAACGGGACCTTCTGGAAGCCGACTACGCCATCGCCAAGGCCGCCTTCGAGGAGGCGGAGGTCCGTCGCGCCAGGGCTTCGGAGCTGGAGCAGCTCAGGGCTGAGATGGAACGCATCGCCGAGAGACTCGGCGAGACCATGGGCGAGCTCAAGGGCTTTGACGACCTGATCACCCTCCCCACCATCCACCTCACCCTCGAGGAGGAGGATCCGGCCACCAGCTACTCGGGCTGGCGCGTCGTCGAGGAAGGCTTCACCGTGGCCTACAAGGCCATCGTCAACATCTTGAAATTCGTGATCATCATCGTCGGCGTCGGTCTTCTGGTAACACTCTTATTCCTGCCGACTTTCTTCGTAATCCGCTGGGTCGTTCGTTCGGTGCAACGGGCTAAGGCCAAGGAGTAGCCGATGGGCAGGCTGACCATCGTACTGCTGGTCCTTCTCGTGGCGGCCGCTTACCCCCAGGAAACCGAAGAGGTCTACCAGACCTTCTCCTGCCGCCTGGTCATCAAGGTGGACGACTTCGAAGCGGCCAGCGAGAAGGCGAAGACCGTACTCTCCACCGACCGCGGCACCCTCATGAATATCTTTTCCAGCCGGACCGACGATGATCTCGATGAAATTTTTTTGGAGTACGCCGTGCAGGCCGCTTTCGCCGAGGAGCTGATCGGCACCCTCACCTCACTGGGCGAGGTGATCGTCGAGGACTCGGGCCTAACCAACGTGACCAAACGGATCGAGGAACTGCGTGAAGATGTGGAGAGACTTACCGAGCGGGTGGCTGAACTGGAAGAGCGCGCTGACAGCCCGGGGATGTCAATCGAGGTGAGAATAGCCGTCCAGCGTGATCTTTCACGGGAGAAAAGCGAGCTTGAACGCGCGAGCAACACCCTGGCGAAGCTCCTCAACGACACGGCGATCTACCCCGTCGAGGTCACCCTGGTCGAGGGCTACATTGATGATCTGACCGCCATCGAGCACGTTCTGTTCATCATCGTGCTGCCCGGCATCGCCCTTCTGGTTGCGGCCTTCTTTTTAGGGAGGCTGGTGGGCAGGCGCAGGGGAGGTAAGGATGCGTAAGTCCCTTTCGTTGGTCATACTCCTTCTTCCCGGTCTCTGCCTGGCGACGGCGCCGGGTGAGGAGATAGACTGGGCCGCCATCGAGTACGCCCATTCCCCCGAGCCCGCCGGGGACGAGGTAACGCTGACCCTCCCCAAGCCCGGAGACCAGGTCGGCTACGAGACGGTCACCCGTCCGCGGATGATCGAGGTGGAGGTCGGCCTCATCGTGCTGGTCGAGGATTTCTCCGGAGCGCTCCAGCGAGCCAAGAACGCCTTCGGCGGGGGGGACGGCTTCATCGCCCAACTTTCCTACATCCGTCCATACGGGGAGCCATCGGCGGGACGAATCATGTTCCAGGTGCGCACCGACGTGCGCGATGGCCTTGTAGAAGAGCTCACCGACCTGGGTGAGGTGATACGCGAGGAGCGTACAAGCACGGACATGAGCGAGGATTTTTACACTCAAAAGCGGGCGTTGGAAGACCTTAGGGCGCAGATGACGGCGCTGCAAAGGGAACTGCTCGAGGAGAGTTCCTCGACGCGCATCCGCAGTATCAAGAGGGATCTGGCG
>DAOVLG010000414.1 GCA_030631385.1 Candidatus Coatesiibacteriota bacterium
AAAGCGGTGGTACATCACCTACTCTCCCTGGTACTTCTACAACGGCGGGATTGACCCGATTGAGTTCCAGGTCGTGATCGTCGAGACCGGGCTGACGACGATCAACAACACCGTCGAGTTCCACTACCGGTACGTTGACGGTGATTCCTGGCGGGACCACGGCGCCTCGGCCACGGTGGGGCTCGAGAACGGTGGCGTCGTCGAGGCGGTGCGGTACTCCTTCGACCAGCCCGTGATTTTCAACGAGTTCGCCATCGGTTTCGTGGACCAGCACTACGTGGACGATCAGATCGGGGAGTTCCACCTCCTCACCCCCGAGGACGGCTACCAGGGGAGCCCCGGCGAAACCATCCACTTTACCTGGGAGGCGGCGGAGTACTCGGGCCACGGCAGCGTGAATTACACCCTCTACCTGGCCGACAACGCCGATTTTGATGACGCCGTCATTTTCGAGATCGGCGAGGATACGGAAATGCATTACATCTTCGGTACCGACGACGTCGGTTCCTATTGGTGGAAGGTCCTGGCGGACGAGAGCGATGTCGGGCTCACCCGCTGGAGTGAGGAGGTCTTCACCCGCGTCATCAGCCAGGCGGAGGTTTTCCAGACCAGTTGGGGGGTTATTATCAAGGCCGTGTTTTAACCGGTCGCGTCCGGGGTGCCGAGGAGGCGGTGGATCGGCCGCCTCCTCTTTCTTGTTGGATGAACTTGGGTTACGGGGCGGGATTCGGTCGGGTTCTGTTGACAGGACGGCTTGTCGTTGGTATATTAATATTGGGTTGAGTAGTAGAAACGAGGGAAAATCACCTTTTTACCTGAGGAGGAACGATGCGGAGGCTGATACCACTCCTGTTGGTTGCACTATCGGCCGCCTTGGGTTTCCAGATTGAGGCCGACCGGGTCGTCTCACGTTTCGTCCCCCAGGTTCCGGGGCTCGATTTCGACCGGCTCCTATCGGGTGAGGGTGCCGGCTACTACTACTGGGATTCCAACGAAACGGGCGAATGGGCGCCGGAGTACAACTGGATTGACGCCAGTGGGGGCACCGACCTCGGCACGGGGGACGACGCCAGCTTCACCGTGACCACGCCCTTCTTGATCCGCTTCTGTAACCGGAACTACCCCAGTGGCTCCACCGCCTACGTCGGCTGCAACGGCGCGCTCAGCTTCAAGAACGCGGGTATTCCCGCCGCCAACCAGAACATCCCGGTTTCCGCCGCCCCCAACGCCCTCATCGCCGTCGTTTGGGACGACCTGCGCGGAACAACCGGCGATCACCTCTACAGCTACCTGGACATCTCCAACGAACTGAGTATCTGGGTCATCAGCTACGACCCCTGGCACCGCTACCTCTCCATCGGACCCTTCCGCTTCCAGATCCACATCTACGAGCGCCCCATGACCGGGATGAACAACACCATCGAGCTCCACTACCAGACGGTGTGGTCCGGGGGTTACAACCTGGGCCAGAGCGCCACGGTGGGGCTGGAGAACTGGGACGGCACCCAGGCTGCCGCTTACTCCTACAACGACGATCTCGAGGCCGGCTTCGCCATCCGCTTCATTGACACGAACTACGTGGACAACTGGATCGGCGAATTCGACCTCCTCTCACCCCGCGACGGGTCCGACGACTACCACGAGGGCGACACCGTAACCTTCACCTGGGAGGCGGCGGAGTACTCGGGCGACGGTAGCCTGACCTACACCTGGCTGCTCGACACCGATCCCGTCCTCACCGACGCCCAGGAGTTTGACGCCGGCGGCGATACCCAGATAGATCATACCTTCGTGGTGGGTGACCAGGGTGTGTGGTACTGGAGCGTCCGGGCCCAGGAGGACGGTTTCGGACACACGCGCATGGCCGAGAGCATTCGGTCCATTGAAATCCTGCCCGAGGTCGCGGTCGTCGAGACCACCTGGGGCCAGATCAAGGCCGAGTTCTAGCCGAAGGGAAGCTGGTCGCCCCTGCACGGGTGGTGCGTCCACGATACGCAAAAGACAAGGGGTTTTGCCAGAGGCATAGCTCGCTTCGCTCGGTTCAACCCCTTGTTCGTCATCATCGGGTGAATCCATTCAATTGCAGATATGTAGGGGCGGGTCTCTGTCCCGCCCGTTTTTTTCTTAACCAGGTCGCTCGCAGGGGGGACGCAGGTTTTTTCGTAGGGCGGGGTTTCCTAACCCCGCCGCCG
>DAOVLG010000384.1 GCA_030631385.1 Candidatus Coatesiibacteriota bacterium
CGACGTGCTGGCCGAGGACTGTGAGGCCCGGCGGTTCGCCGGCCGGGAGCTTGACCGCGTCCTTGGCGGTGGTGACGGGAACGGCGCCGGGATGATCGGCTAAGAGACGGCGCAGCTCGCTCATACGTCTTTCGTCGTACCGGGCGTGGTCGGGGTAGGCCCTGGTCTCGACCAGTTCCGCCCCCAGCTCCACCAGATCGGTGAAGAAGCTCCTCGGATGGGCGATGCCGCAGAAGGCGACGACCGGTCTCCCCTTCAGCGCATCCGGGGGGAGGGGATTCCCCTCCGAGGTGAGCCCTCCGGGTTCGGTCCGGGCCCGGAGGATCAGCGGGGACGGGAAGCGGAGCCCCAGACGGTGCGCCTCCTCCTCGTCCGAGTCCCAGAAGACCACCGCCTGGACCCGGGCCAGCCGCTCGTATGGCTCGCGCAGACGGCCCCAGGGCAACAGGCGCGTGCCGTGCTCCAGGTAGCGCAACCAGTCGCCGCGGTCGAGGGCCACCAGGTCGTAATCCCTCGCCAGACGCCGGTGCTGGAGACCGTCGTCCACCAGGATCACGTCCACCTCCGGGGTGTCGAGGAGCATCGCCGCCAGGGCCTTGATCCTGCCCACCGCGACCTTCGCCCGGGGGAGGCCACGCGCCAGTAAGAGCGCCTCGTCCCCGGCCTCTACCGCCGTCATGAGGATATCCCCTCCGCCGGAGACCAGCGTCGGCCGGGCGGTCCTTTTCGCCCAGCGGCCCCGGTAACCCCGGGTGACGACGCCGGTGGCGAACCCCCGTTCCGTCAAGCGCTCGGCCAGCCAGAGGACCAGGGGCGTCTTCCCGGAACCGCCCGCCACCAGGTTGCCGACGCTGACGACCGGCCGGCGGGGACGGACCTTGGTCCGAAGACCGTCCAGCAGAAGGTCGAGCTGGAAACCGACGGCGTAGACCAGTGAGGCGAGGACGGCGGGAATATTTATTATACTCCGCAAAGCGCCAATTATCATTGGGTTGCTGCAAAATGATAGCACAGGGCCTCACCGGGTGTAAACCCGATTCTTTGTTGACTAAACCCGTTCTATCCTGCTAAACTAAATTGCTAGCGCGCGTTACCGGAGGTGTACCCTGCGCCGTCCCAGCATCAGAATCGCCGTCATCCACCCCGACTCCCACCGCGAGTACCGTCTCGCCCAGGGGCTGCCGCGCTTCAACTCGGAGTGGGTCGAGCTCCAGAACGTCTCGGAGCTGCCGGTGGACGTCTCGGGCTATTTCGTGATAAACGGCGGTGGGTACGAGTTCACCATCAACGTGGTGGGACGTGACTCGCTGATCCTGCGCCGGGGGCAGTCCATGCTCATCTTCACCGGGATGCCGGACAACCCCCGGGACCCGGCCCGCTGCTACATCGCCGAGGAGGCCACCCGGGTCTTCCTCCAGCGCAAGGGATACATCTGGAGCGTCGAGGAGGACGTGGCCTTCCTCTACGAGAGCCGCGCCGATTACGAGAAGGACCCCAGCTCCTACATTGATTACCATCGTTTCACCCGCCTGGGCAACCCCAAGGAACCCCAGCCTACCCCGGCCGAGTAGGGTCTGCCTGGAGGGGCGGTGTTAACGGTCGCCCGAGAGAGGGATAGTTGTTGCAAGTTGAATAGGTGAAACTCTTTACCAGACGACCCGGCGCATGGCACCGCCGGGTGACTTTACGGGAGTCGCCATGAAGCCCAAGATCCACCCGAAATACGTCGAGGCCACCATCACCTGCGCCTGCGGCCACCAGGTCAAGACCCGCTCCACCAAGAAGGAGATCAAGGTGGACGTGTGCAGCGCCTGCCACCCCTTCTACACCGGCAAGCAGAAGCTGCTTGACTCGGCCGGCCGCGTCGAACGCTACCTGCGCAAGTACGGCCTGGAGAAGGAGGCGGAGGGGAAAGAATCTGTGGAAAAGGCCGAAGAGGAAAAGACCGAAGAGTAAGGAGCATTCTATGCGGAGGTACATCCCTATCGTTGCCGCCATTGCCATCCTGTGCCTTTCAGCCGGCTGCGGCTCCGGCGGCGGAACCCTGGGAAAACCCGCGGTGGACTTCGAGGCCGAGGGGCTCGACGGAAAGACCTACAGGCTGTCCGATTATTCGGACAGGCTCGTGTTCCTGAACTTCTTCGCCAGTTGGTGCGAGCCCTGCCGGGAAGAGGTGCCCCACCTGCTCGAGCTGGCCGATGAGTTCGCCGGCGAGGGCTTCGAGCTGATCTTCTTCACCGAGGATACAGCGCCCGTGATGGCCCAGGGCATGGTTGACGACCTGGGCATCACCCAGCCGGTCCTCCTGGCCGCCAACGACCCGTACGCCTCCAACGAGGAGGCCAACCAGTTCTACGCCCATCAGGCCATCCCGGTGACCTTCATCATCGCCGAGGGCGACCTGGTCGAGGTCC
>DAOVLG010000430.1 GCA_030631385.1 Candidatus Coatesiibacteriota bacterium
CCTCTACGGCATGGGAGGAGAACACATGCCTAAGACTATAGCGGCCAACGAGTTCGCCAAGCTCAGGGTCATCACCGGCCTCGACCTTTCCCCCCGGGGCGACATCGCCGTCTTCGGTGTCAGGCGCGCCGACTTCAAGAAACGGAAGTATTTCACCGACCTGTGGTGGTCCCGGGACAACAGGATGGCCGTCCGGATCACCTTCGGCGACACGAACGACACCTACCCAACGTTTTCCCCGGACGGCGGGCTGATCGCCTTCCTCTCCAACCGGGAAAGCGAAAAGGCGATGCGTTTTTACCTCTTGCCCGTCAAAGGCGGCGAGGCCCGTCCCGTGGGTCCCGAGCTCAAGGGCGAGGTGCCCCATTTCCTCTTCTCCCCCGACGGGAGGCACATCTACTACTCCTTCCGCCGGGCCGACGAGCCGGTAAAGGGGCCGGAGGGCAAGCCCGAGGCGCCGCAGTACCGCGAGATTGACCGTTTCTTCTACCGCCTGGACGGCTCCGGCTGGCGGCCGAAGGACAGCTTCAACCTCTACCGCCTCGATCTGGGCCGGGGAACCGTTAAGGGCCTCACCGACGATAGTTTCGAGAACTACGACTTCGCTCTCTCCGCCGACGGAAAGGCCCTCTACTACTTCTCCTGCCACCGGAAGGACCCGGACCGGGAGGCCGAGTACGTTGATCTCTTCCGCCTGCCGGCGAGGGGTGGGAAGGCGATTAAAGCTAAAACGCCCCAGGGACCGAAGTGGTCGCTCGCTGCGGACCCCAACGGCCGGTATCTGGCCTGGTATGGGCACGAGCACCCCGATGACCCACCGGGGCGCAGCCCGCGCCTCTACCTCCACGACCTGAAGACGAAAGAAACCGTAAATCTCACCGGCGATCTCGATTTCGTCGGCGGCCGGGTCATTGACGATCTCAACGGGATCTGCCCCGACGACCGGCCCCGGTTCACCCCCGACGGCGGCTCCATCTTCTTCAACCTCACCCGTGAGGGCTCCACCGGCATCTGGGAACAAGAAATCGGCGGGAAAAAGAGGCCCCGGCAGGTGATCGGGGGCCTGGGGACGGCCACCTTCTTCCGCGCGCATGAAAAGCATCTCGTCTACGCCTGGGTCACCGCCGTCAACCCCGGTGAGCTGATGCGCTACGCCGGTCGGGACGACCCCAAAAGGATCAGCTCCCTCAACAGCCGGACCACCGGCGCCTGGGGTATTTCCGAACCGGATCGTTTCCGCTTCAGGTCCAAGGACGGCGCCGATATCCAGGGCTGGCTCGTCAAGCCGCCCGATTTCAATCCCCGCAAAAAGTACCCGGCTATCATCGAGGTTCACGGCGGGCCCCACGTCTGCTACGGCGAGGCGTTGATGCACGAGTTCCACTACCTGGCCGGGCGGGGCTACGTGGTGCTCTGGTGCAATCCGCGCGGCAGCACCTCCTACGGCGAACAGTTCACCCGGGCCATCGTCAACGCCTGGGGCTCCAAGGATTTCCAGGACGTGACGGCGCTGGCCGATTACGCCGAGGGGCTCCCCTACGTGGACCCCGAGCGCATCGGCATCACCGGCGGCTCCTACGGCGGCTTCATGACCAACTGGGTCATCGGCCACACCGACCGTTTCGCCGCCGCCGTCACCCAGCGCTCGGTCTCGAACCTGATTGACTTCTATGGCTCGTCGGACTCCGGCTTCTGGTTCGAGAAGGAGTTCGGTAAAAAACGCCCCTGGACGGACCAGGAACACTACTGGAAGCTATCTCCCATCGCCTACGTCGGCAACGCCAAGACCCCGACCCTGGTCATCCACTCCGAGGGCGACCTCCGCTGCCCGGTGAGCCAGGGCGAACAGATGTTCGTCGCCCTGAAGACCATCGGCGTGCCGACGAAGCTCGTCCGCTTCCCCGAGGAGTTCCACGGCTTGTCGCGGGGCGGCCGCCCCGACCGCCGGGTCAAGCGTCTCGAGTACATCGCTGACTGGTTCGACGAATATCTACAGAAACCCAAAAAAACACCGTCTTGAAGCCGGCCAGCGCTGGGCGCTGGACCCCGGCCTCGCGACGAGGAC
>DAOVLG010000511.1 GCA_030631385.1 Candidatus Coatesiibacteriota bacterium
AGCTCCACCCCCACACCCCCTCCCTGGACATCCTGGCCGGCATAGCCGGCGACGGCCTCTCCAGCCGTCTTTACCGCCGGGTCAAGGACGGGCTGGACCTGGTGGACGACATCACCGCCACCCTTTTCACCGGAGACGACGCCGGCGTCTTCTTCATCGATTGCGAGCTGGACCCCAACGACGTGAAGCGGGCCCTCCCGGCCGCTCTGGGCGAGATCGAGCTGCTCCGGGAACGGATCGTCGGTCCCTACGAGCTGAACCGGGTGCGCAACGCGGTGGAGCTCTCCTACCTCGAGTCGCGCGAGACCGTGGAGGGTCAGGCCCACGAACTGGCCCACTACGACCATCTGGGCGACTGGCGCCGCGCCGAGGAATACCTGCGCGGCCTGTACGCAGCCACCCCCTTCTCGGTCCTGGAAGCCGCCGGTCGGTACCTATCGCCGGAGAAGCTCAGTGTGGCGCTGATCGTCCCCGAGGGCCGGGCGGCGGAGCTGGAGGGGTTGGAGCTGGAAGCCGACATCTCCTCACCTCCCCCCCTCCGCCGGCCCCTGGCGGAGAATCCCCCCCACGAACCCCTCCCTTCGCCGGTCACGGTGGAGGAGCTGGCCCTGGGAAACGGGGTGCGTCTGATCCTTCGGCGCAACCCCACCCGTGCGCTCTCCTCGGTGGTGGCTCTCTTCTCAGGGGGGCTCTTCGAGGAGCCTCGGGAACTCGAGGGTATTACCAACTTCTCCCTGGAGATGGCGCTGCGCGGCACCGAGAAACGGAACGCCGAGGAGTTCCACGCCGTCCTGGAGTACTATGGGGCGGTGGTGGACACGGTCATGGGGCGAGACCTCTACGGTTTCAAGCTGAACTGCGCCGCCCGTCACCTGGACCAAGGTCTGGCCTGCCTCGCCGAGACCCTGACGCGGCCCGCCCTCCCGGAGAAAGAGCTGGAGCCCAAGCGCAGGGACATCCTGAGCCAGATCGCCACCCGGCGCGACGACGCGGCCGGCTACACCCTGGGACTGGCCAACATCGCACTCTTCGGTAGCCGAGGGTACGGCCGTTTCCTGGACGGCCGCGACGAGATTGTCCGAGACCTGGAAATCTCCAGTCTTTCCAGGTGGTACGGCGAACGGCTGACAGCGGGGAGGCTGGTGATCGGCGTCAGCGGCGCCTTCGAGCGCGATCCGCTACTCGAGCAACTCGAGAGGCTCTTCGGCGACCTCCCGCGGGGAGGCGAGGCACCCGCTCCACCCCGACCGCTCTACCGCTCCGACACCGTGGAGGAACGCCTGCCCAAGCAACAGACCCACCTGGCCCTGGCCTTCGGTGCTCCGGAGCTGGGCGACGAGCGGCGTTTTGCCGCCCAGGTGCTGGCCAACAGTCTGAGCGGGGCGGGGAAGAGGCTCTTCGTCGAGCTGCGGGAACGGCGTCACCTGGCCTACGTTGTCTTCCTCCTCTACCGGGCGCTGCGCG
>DAOVLG010000500.1 GCA_030631385.1 Candidatus Coatesiibacteriota bacterium
AGAGACCGTTGCAAAATGCCAATCTAGCGCAATTATGATGGTTCTCAGCGTTATCAGTAGCCACGCATATTCCCCGTAGGGGCTCCGGCTTTTAGTCCCCGCCCGCGGGCGACTCACGTAGGGTCGCCCCTACGAAGACACCACTTGTGCAACAGTCTTGGACAATCGCTAGCCCTTGGATTAATCCAACGCTGGCGGATTGCGCAGCCGTGTGTCGTAGAGGTGCCTAATCCCGCCACAGAGCCAACAGGGATAAGCGGCGGGCGCTACAGGTTTCGCTCGGCGCGCCGCCGTTACTAAAACCGCCGGCGAGGGAAGCGCGATACCAACCAAACGGGACGACAACAGGTCGGTAAATCAGCACACGTTATAACGAACTCCGCTTCTTTAGCTGCATTTCGTATTATGGTAAAAGACGAGGGGTTTAAAGCCCTTGCACCGAGAACGCTTTAGCGAACCTTGTGACTTTAACAGCGCTTTTTCAAAGGTCTCACGAATAATTTATGGAAGACCTCCGCCGCGAGCTCGAGCGCTTCATCACCCCGGGGCTGGCCCGCTACGCCCTGTCGGAGGCCGAGCGGATTGACGATCTTCTCGGTGAGATCAAGACCCTTGAGCGTCAGTACCACACCCTGGCCCGGGCCTGGCCGCTGCGCTGGACCCTGACCGCCGAGACCGGTGAGCCGGTCCTGTTGGAGTCGGGGACGGCCCTGGCCTGCGCCCTCACCGACAACGCCTACGAGACCAACGCGGCCCTGGCCGAACTCCTCCTGGCCGCCCTGGAGGAGTACAGCGGTCGTCTGCTAGGGTGGGGAGGCGGGGTGCTGGTCGCCTTCTTCCCCGAAACGGGCAGCAAGGCCCACCTCTTCCGCGCATGCCAGACCACGGAACAGCTCTTCGAGGAGCTCCAACCGGTGCCCCGGGTGGCCATCGCCCCGGGGAAGGGGGGGCTCTTCATCCTGGAGGTTTTGGGGAGGTATCTGACGCTGCCGGTGGGAACGGCGGTGGAGGAGGCCCTAGGGCTTCTCGCTAAAACTCCCCCCGGCCGGGCCTACCTCTCCGGGGAGCTGGCGGAGATCGTGAGCGAGCGGTTCCAGGTCCACCACGAGGACGGCTATTTCTCCCTCGGCTCCAAGCAGCGGGGCAAGCGGGTCAACACCGCCCTGGTGGACGACCCCGTCCCGACCCCGCCGGAAAGACTGCTCGACCGTCTGAGCCGGGCGGCGGCCGGGATGGAGCGCGCCCGACCCTGGCTCCCCCCCTGGCAGCTCAACCCGCTGGGTTCACGGTACCGGGGCGACCGTCGCCTGGCGGCCGAGGGGGTCCTGGCGCTGGGTTGGCCCGGCCCCGAGGAGCTTATCCGGGAGGGCCACGACGACGCCCAGAACCGGCTGCGAATCGAGGCGGAGATCTGCGCCAACTGGGGCGGCGAGCTCTGGGGCGCCGCTCCCCACGAGGGCGGCCTGGTCACCCTGTACGTCTTCGCCGAGCCGGCGGCGGCGGCGGGGGCTGGCTACGCGGCCATC
>DAOVLG010000052.1 GCA_030631385.1 Candidatus Coatesiibacteriota bacterium
AACGCCCTCGTGACGTCCCTGGTCCACGTCTATGACGATGGCGCAGTGCGGCTCGATGCCGTAAACCGCCGCAGCGGCGCCGACACCGGTCCACTCCTCCTGCACCTCGGCGATAGCGTAGATGTCGTGTGAGTGCCGTTGACGCTTGGCAAGCCTCAGGGCCCAGGTAATGGCGGCCACGGCGCTGCGGTCGTCGGCTCCGGACATCGCCCGACGTTCGTTCTGAAGCTCGAGGAAGGCGGTCGGGTAACCCACGGGATCGCCAACGCGAACCATCCTGCGCACCTCATCCTCGGACAGCCCCGTATCCAGGTAGAGGTCGTTCCAGCCGAGAACCTTCTTCCTGTCACCCGCCTGCTGCAGGTGCGGCGGGATCGCTCCCACAACGCCCTTCAGCGGTTGGGTGCCGTACACCGTAAAAACCTGGCCGGGCAGGATGCGCTTGTCAACCCCGCCGACCATCTGTAAGCGCAGGAACCCGCCCGGCTCGATCTTGTGCACCACCATGCCGATCTGGTCCAGGTGACCCATCACCGCCAGGCGGAGCCGCTCATCCTCGGGGCCGTCACCACGCTTGAGGCCGATTACGCTCCCCATCCGGTCTATGCGCAGCTCGTCCACGTAAGGTTTCCAGAGCTCGTACACGACCTCGGCGACCGGTTCCTCCATCCCGGTCAGACCAACGGTACCGGTAAGCTTCTTCAGAATCTCTTCCAAGCGGAGCCCCCTCTTCGGGCGGGTAGTTTTAAAAATCAGTATATGGTAAAACCCCTTGACGGTCAAGCGGAAACGACACCTATCACCTTTTCTCCTACCGTGCAAGAGCACCGTTGTTGGCAGGTTGACTATTGAACCCAGAAGGCCTAAAATCCTGCTTCCGGTGGCATGTAGCGTCGCCGTTACGGCTTCGCCGTCTCGGAACTACGGGCGACCCTGCGGGGCGTAGAAGCCCCGCGCTACACCTCGTCAAGCGCGCCCGTGACAGTGGAACGAATCAGCACACCAGGGACGGGGTCCGAGCCCCCCGCCCGCTCCAGGGTCGGGAGTCCTTCCCCCACGGCAGGCTTCAATTTCCTATGATGACCCTCCAGGAACTCACCTGGCGCTTCTGGCGTTTCTGGTCCGATCAGGGCTGCCTGATCGGGCACGGTTACGACATGCCTACCGGATCGGGAACCGCCAACCCGCTGACCTTCTTCGGCGTACTGGGTCCTCATCCCTGGAGAACCGCCTACGTCGAGCCGTCCCGCCGCCCCGATGACGGGCGTTACGGCGAGAACCCCCACCGTTTCTACAAGCACTATCAGCTCCAGGTGATCCTCAAACCCTCACCCTCTGACATCGTCAACATCTACCTAAACTCGCTCAGGGCGGTGGGGATCGAGCCCCTGGATCACGACGTCAAGTTTGACGAGGACAATTGGGAGTCACCCTCCCTCGGAGCCTGGGGAACCGGCTGGCAGGTGCTGCTGGACGGGATGGAGATCACCCAGTTCACCTACTTCCAGCAGATGGCAAGAATCGAGCTGAAACCTATCTCCGTCGAGTTGACCTATGGTCTGGAACGGCTCCTGATGCACATCGCCGGAATTGATGACGGCTTCGAGCTCTCCTGGTCACCCGACGTGAGCTACCGCCGACTCCAACAGATGGCCGAGTACGAGAACAGCCGCTACTCTTACGACCTGGCCGACGTGGGGCTCTGCGCCAAACAGTTCGACGAGCTCGAGGCGGAGGCCGAACGGTTACTCTGGCGCTCCGAACCCCTCATCTACCCGGCCTACGACCTGGTAACCTACGCCACCCACCTCTTCAACGTCCTCGACGCCCGGGGGGCGATCGGCGTCGCCGAGAGGGCACGCTACCTGGGAAGGTTACGCAGGCTGACCCAGCAATGCGCCGCGCTCTACCTGGAGAGGATCACCGAGAGGCCGGAGTGGGCCCTGGCCGCTCCGGGAGATGGAGCCTGATGGACTTCCTCCTCGAAATAGGCGTCGAGGACCTGCCGAGCCGGTTCCTTACCCCGGCCCTGGTTGATCTGGCCGCCTTAGCAGGGGAGAAGCTGTCCGAAAACAGGCTGGAGTTCGGACGGATCACCTCCCTCGGCACGCCGCGGCGTCTCTGCGTCCATGTCGCCGAGCTTGAAAAACGCCAGCCCGTGCAGGTCGAGGTGAAACTCGGCCCCCCCATCAACGTGGCCTTCGACGGCGAGGGCAATCCAACGAAAGCCGCTATCAGTTTCGCCGCCAAATTCGGTCTCACCGAGGCCGATCTCCAGGTGATCGAAACGCCGAAGGGCGAACGGATTCAAGTGGAGATACGTACCGGTGGAGCCGAGACCATCGCTGTACTCCCCGGCATAGCCGAGTCATTGATTAGCGAACTCCCCCTGCCCAAATCCATGCGCTGGGACGGCGGCGGGATAAAATTCCTGCGGCCGATCCGCTGGCTCCTGGCCCTCGCCGGGGACGAGATCGTTGAGCTGAAGATCGGCGAGGTTGAGTCGGAGCGCCGTTCGCGGGGGCATCGCTTCCTGGCCGACGAAAAGTTCGAGCTGACCGACGCGTCCCTGGAGGGTTACCTGCGGGCCTGTCACGACCATTTCGTCATCCCCGACGGCACCACGGTGGACGACGAGGGGAACGTTGCCCGACCCGGCGAGCGTTACACGTTGTTGAAAGGACAGCTCGAGGAGCTGCTCGAGCGTCACGGGGGAGTAAGTTTCGATACCGAACTCCTCCTCGAGGTAACCAACATGGTGGAGTATCCCCATAGTCTCGAAGGAGGCTTTGAGCACAGATTCCTCGCGCTGCCCGAGGCGGTGGTGGTCTCGACCCTGCGTGAGTACCAGAAGTACTTCGAGGTGCGTGACGGTAAGGGAAACCTATTGCCGCGTTTTATCGCCGTCCGAGACGGGGACGACCGCAACGCGCGGGGCGTCATCGCCGGGCACGAGCGTGTGCTGCGGGCGCGGCTCACCGACGCCGCCTACTTCTGGGAACAGAGTAAAAAGAAGCCGCTGGAAGAGAAGACCGACGAGCTGGCCGATCTCCAGTTCATCAAGGCTTTAGGCAGCTACGGCGACAAGCGCAGCCGCCTGGTAAGCCTCGTCGGGCTGGTCAACTCAGACGGCGTCTGCGATGGGGACACCGATGTGTTGGAGCATCTCGAACGGGCCGCCGGCCTGGCTAAGCAGGACCTGTTGACCCCCATCGTCGTCGAGTTTACCGGCCTGCAGGGGCTGATCGGCGGCGAATTGGCCCGGGAGCAGGGGGAAGATAAGGCCGTCTGGCGGGCCGTCGCCGAGCAGTATCTCCCCAAAGGTTTCTCTGGAAAAGCGGAGGAGCTGCCCCAGACGACGGCGGGATGCCTGCTGGCTCTGTTGGACCGGCTGGACACCCTGGCGGGCTGCTTCGCGACGGGAATGCAACCCACGGGTTCAAAGGATCCGTACGGCCTTCGCCGGGCGGCGCGCGGTGTGATCGGAATCACCATGGGGGTGGAGGGGCACGAGCCGCTTGGTTTCGATCAATCCCGCCTCGATCTGGGCCCGCTGATTGATGCCGCCATTCAACAGTATAAAGACGTAACGAGGAAGCCCTTCGACCCGACCGAGGTGCACAAGAACCTGCTCAGATTTATCCTCGACCGCGTCGAACGCCTGTTCGGTGAACTGGGTCTACCGACCGACGTCGTCCGGGCGGCCGCCGGCGCCTACCCAACCCAGCCCTACTATATGTGGAGATCCGCATACGCCCTCGCCCAGGCCAAAGGGAGCGAGGACTTCACCAACGTCGCCGCCGGTTTCAAGCGTGCCCGTAATATACTCAAACAGGCTAAAAGAGAGCTGGGAATTAAAGACTTCGGTACACACAAAGAAGAACTTTTAAAGGAACCCGACGAGTTGGGATTGGCTCATTGGTTAGCTTTTCAAAAGGAATCCATCGGTAAAGCGGTCAATGACATCGATTTCAAAGCAGCGATCAGTGTAATAGCTAAAGCACGCGTAGCTATAGATAACTTCTTCGATACAGTTTTGGTAATGGATCCTGATCCTGCTTTACGCAACAACCGCTTGGCTCTCTTGAACGAGCTAGTGGAAGACTTCTCTCTGGTCGGGGACCTCTCGCTCATCCGCGCCGAGTAACCGCGAAGCCCTCCCGGAGAACCGTGGAGGGCCTCTCTACGCCCTCAGAGGGGGGAACCGAGAACTACAAGCCGTCGTATCCTGTTTGAGACAAGGGGTTTGGGCCCCTTGCCTTCCACCATTTTTCAACCCCGAAGCCCTCCCGTGGAGACCCGTCTTGCGCCGAGCCGTTCCGGTAAGCATCGCCCTGTTCTCCATCCTGCTGGCGGTCGGTATCCTCCGGGCGAAACCCGACGATAGGTACCGGATCGAGCGCTTCTACCACCGGGTCAACCCCCCCAAACGCTTCGAGTACGAGGCATACAACACCCCCGAGCTCGAGGCCCCCCGTGATCAGAGCTTCTACGAAGAGCTAACCATCGAGCCCTTCACCTACGACCCGCCCACCGTCGAGGAGTTCGGGGGGAGACTCTGGAACTTTCACCGAGTCTACGACGCCTTTGGAGAGCCCTATCCGTACCCTTTCCACTACGATCAGTGGGCCGAACGGGTGCGGAGCATCCGGGCCAGGGAGCTCGGCTACCTGCGCGAGGCGGACGAGGGCCTCATCGGCGACATCGAGCTGGCCTGGCTCGCCACCACCCTGAAGATTACGGGGCGAAAGCTCTTCGTCCTCGGCTACACCTCCAAGACCTACGACAACCCCCCCGACCCCCTCCTCGAGGGCACCCAGGGGGATTTCAACATGGACCAGGAGACCCAGATTCGGGTCGAAGGAACCGTCGCCGAGCGCGTGACCGTCAACGTGGATTACGACGACACCCGGGAAAACGAGTCGAGGAACAAGCTGTCCCTCATCTACACCGGCCGAGAAGACGAATTAATCCGGCGGGCCGAGCTCGGCGACGTGAGCCTCTCCATCCCCGGAACCCGCTTCGTCAGTTACTCGGCAAAGAGCCTTTTCGGGGCCAAGGTCATCGGCGGCCTGGGCGAATGGTTCACCTTCACCCTGATCGGCTCCCGGGAGAAGGGGATTACCGAGGAGGAAGAGTTCACCGGCACGGGGCAGCTACAGCGGGAGGACATCCGGGACATCAGCTACTCGGAGCGAATCTACTACCGCGTGGACACCAACCCGGCCCACTTCGGACCCGAGCTGCAGATTGCCGAGTCTGGCCTGGACGGCAGCGCCTTGATCGAGATATACGTCTACTCCTACGGCCGGCAGCGCGATCCAACCGAGACATATTATTCGCTGAACGCCGAGATCTACGACGACGGCGAGGGTGGCAGCCCCACGGACCCGCCCAACCCAACGGGAGAGGACCCGGTCAGCTCCGACTTCTGGCGCAGGCTGGAGAACGTGGCCGATTTTTATATCAACAAGGCGACCGGGAGGATCACCTTCACCCCCTCGGTGAGCTCCTCCGACTACGTGGCGATCAAGTACAAGGTTGCCAGCCCGACGAGTCCGACAGGTATAATCTATTCGGTCGGCTACACTGACTCCCCCCCCGAGCTAGTCAACCCCAAGCTGATCAAGAGCGGGATCATCAATCCGCTGTTGACCGACTACATGTACCACAACATCCACTACCTGGGCTCCACCAGCCTGCAGAACGACTCCGACTTTATCCTGGAGATCTTCGACCTCCAGGACCGGGCCAACGACGCCGACGACTTCGATACCGACGGCGATACCTCGGAACCGCTGATCCGGGTCTTCGGACTCACCCGCGCCGCCGACGGCTCCGACGACCGAATCAACATAAACTACATAGACTTCGCCAACGGGCTGTTGATTTTCCCCGACCGCTATCCCTTCCAAAAGGAGGGTGAAGAGGACACCGACGACGATGCTTACGACGAGAACTACTCCCGGCGCAACCACCGCTTCGACATCCACACCGAGTACCACAGCGCCTCGGCCATCCGCTTTCTCAAACCGAACATCATCCCCGGCTCCGAGGAGGTGACCCTGAACGGCCGCCGGCTGGTCCGAGACACGGATTACATCATAGATTATGACTCGGGGTACATCGAGTTCCTCGTGCCGGGTGCCGACTCCTCGGATGCTGACCTGAAGATTAAGTACGAGTACAAGCCGTTCTTTGGCGAGGCCGGCAAGACCCTGGCCGGCGGGAGACTCGAGTTCAATATCGGGGAGGTCTTCTGTCTCGGAGGAACCTACATCGGCGAGTGGACCGACAAGCCGGTGGACGAACTGGAGATACCGGAGCTGCGGGCCATTCCGAGCGCCCACCAGGTCGTGGACGCCGACGCCAGGCTGGACTTGAAGAACCAGTTCATGACCGACTTCGTCAACCTCTTCCCCCTCGTGGACACGAAGTCCGAATCGGCGATCAGCTTGGAAGGCGAGTGGGCCTACAGCTTCTACGACCCGAACCGGGTCGGGCGGGCGCACATAGACGACATGGAGAGCGCCCATCAGTCCATCTCCTTCCCCGCCAACGGCGACGAGTGGGGACCCAGTTCGCCGCCGGTCACCGGAGAGGGAGTCTATAGCCAGGAAGACAGACGGTTGATGGGTGTGGGGGACGAGGAGTGGATCCGCAAGCAGATCAACGGCGAGTGGAACGAGGACGTCGTGCGCGTCATGGTCTTCGGCGGCGACGACGACAAGCCGCTGCCGCAAGAGGCGGGACAGTGGGACTCGGTCTGCCGGATAATCTCCCCCAGCGGACTGGACCTCGAGGAGAAGAACCTCAAATACCTGGAGTTCTACCTCTACCGCCGGGGGGGCATCCACGGCGGCGTGCTGCACTTCGACATCGGGCTGATCAACGAGGACTCGGACGACGATTACACCGGCCTGGGATGGGAGGGATACGACACCGAGGACGAGGGGCTGCACGAGGGCATCTCCGACGACCTCTCCGACCCCGGCGAGTTGGACGGACGGCTGAACTACGACGAGGATGAGCGCGGCTGGACCTTCAACAACGCTGGCGCGGGTGGCATTTACGATCAGGTGATCATCGGGAAGAACAACTCCATCCTCAACACCGAGGATCTGGACTTCAACCTCACCCTGGACACAATCGAGCAGCACTACGGCTACGCCCTCCCCCTGGGTGAAATCCCCGAACAGTACCTGGGGCGTGATCTGGGCAACGGCTGGCTGGCCATCCGCATTCCTTTAGAGCTGGACGAAACGCGCCCCGGGGACTACATGCCACCCCTGTCCAAGATCGTCAAGGCTATGCGCATCTGGATCGAGGCCGAGAACACCGGTGATTTCGACGCCGACCCCGACACGGCCGTCCTCCTCTACCACCTGCGCCTGACCGGGGTACGCTGGGATACGCCGGTCACCGAACCCGACGACCCGCTCAACCACCTCGAGGTGGGCACGATCAACTCCGAGGACAACCAGGACTACGAGCCCCTGGAGCAGCGCGAGGACACCCAGGGCTTCCTCATCCGCGAGCAGTCCCTGGAACTCACCTACAACTTAAACACGTGGAACGACTGGGGTTACGACGGACAGTTCGGTCGGGGTTATCAGGGTTCGAACCCCCGGTTCTTTGACACCGATATGCCAGACCTGGGGGAGGGCGACGGAATCCTCAACACCGAGGACGCCAACCACAACGGCATCCTGGACCCGGGCGAGGACACCGGCTGGCCCGGATACGACCCCGAGCTGACCGGAGCCGGAAACGGCGTGCTCGACACCGAGGACGAGATAGTGGGCTACACGGTTCAGGAATTCCTGGAAAGCCGCGACTTCACCACCCACGACCGTCTGACGGTCAACATCAACAACCGCAACCCGGACCGTTCGGGCGAGGACCTCTTCTTCATCCGCTTCGGCACCGACGAGAGCAACTACTACGAGGTGGCGGCGCCCCTCTCCGAACCGGGCTGGCAAACCGTGGAGGTGGACTTCACCGAGCTCATCGCCCTGCGGCAGGAGTACGAGGCCTTAGATCCCGAGATGCGTCCCGACGTGTACCGGAGGGACAATCTGACCGTAGCCGGCTCACCTCAACTGGTCCGCATTTACGAGGTGTCCTGCGGCGTGCGAACCACCAGCCCGATGAGCGGCTACTTCCCACCCGGTGGGGGACCGGGGAGGATCTGGGTGAACAACATAGACCTCCGCAACCCGGTGGTACGTGAGGGACAGGCCCAGCGCGGCAAGCTGACCTTCAAGTTCGCCGACGTGCTGAGAGTCGAGGGCAGCTACCAGAAGATAGACGGTGAGTTTCAGTCCATCGGCCTCCGACGCACCGGGGTTACGAGCGAGGACTTCGACGGCGTCGCCACCCTCCAGCTCGGTAAGTTCATGCCCGACGAGTGGAAGGTCTCCATGCCCCTCTCCGGCTCCTGGACCCACTCCACGGTCTGTGTGGAAAACATCGCCGAGTACGAGGGCTCCATCGAGGACCTGGGCAAAACGGTC
>DAOVLG010000363.1 GCA_030631385.1 Candidatus Coatesiibacteriota bacterium
CGGCCTCTGTTTCACCGGATCCGCTCACGTACATGATCACCAGGAGCACCGACAGGCCCAGAACCACCGCGGCCAGGGCGAAGGTGACAATCTTCCACTTCCTCAGGACCAGCTCGTCAACCCGATCCATACGAACGCATCCCTCCTGATCGTGTACGAAGTCAGTTATCTAAACGAAACGCCCCACCGTTGAGTTCCAGGTTGAACGGACTCAGGTGCATGACCCGTAATCCCGACCGACGGCTCAACTCAAGAGCCAGGTGACTCCGATGGCAGCGGCGGGGGTCGGCCTCATAGCAGAGGAGAACGGTGGGCGTTGACCCGACAAGTTTCGCAAGTTCCTCCAGCAGGTCGGGATAAACAGGTAGAACCTCGCTGCGGTACCAAGCGGCGAAACTGGAGGGATCAACATTGCCCCGGAAACTCTCCCGGATCTCCTTCGGGACGCCGAGCCGCGGTTCGTGGCGGTAGGCGATCCCCTCCGCTGGCAGGGCCTTCTCCAATTCCCGTTTTTTGAAACCGGCCTTGCGTGAATAGGGGTCCCGGCGCACGTCGAGGACCAGGGCCGCCGAGTTCCTCCGCAGTGCCGCAATAAGAGAAACGAGGGACGCGCCCTCGTAGCCGATGGTGTAGAGCGATTCTGTCAACCCTACCACTCCCGCGCTTTTATCTCCCCCCAGCTCGTCTCGACCACGTTGGCCTCGCCCTCCATGAACCAGACCAGCACCCGGTCCAGGATATCCCGGCGGTTGGTCTCCCCGGAGATGGCCTCCAGGGGGCAGGCAAAGAAGACCGTGCGCCAGTTGAACCCCTCGTTGGCGATGACCGCCTTGTGGTGGTGCTCTCCGTCGGGGTCGGTCCAGTGGGCCTCGGTCCAGCCGACGGCGGACTCGAGCTGGTCGGGGAAGTTCTCGACGCTTACCCAGCCGATGTCGTAGTCTTGAGTGATGAGACGGGCGCTGTCCGTGGGCTCGATGGACCAGTCGTCGTCCACCTCGATCCAGTCGGTGAAGTTGTCCGAGGGGTAGTCCAAACCGACGTACCAGTCGAAGAAGGAACTGGGGAGCTGCTCCTCCGAGTCGGCGTCGGCGACGCAGTTCCAGCCGATCCACATCCCGGAGAGCATCAGGCCCCGGCCGCCGTCGGTGATGAGCCACTGGCGCAGGGTCTGTTCCTCGGAAAGCGACAGGGCCATGTGGCCGTAGACGGGGTCCGAGGCGGGGCGCCCGCAGGAGTTGCCGGTCACCCAGATAACCACCTCGTAGGGAGCGAGGTCCTCGAGATCCGGTTCACCGCTCTCGCCATGATCCCAGAGGTTGTACTCGATCCCCAGGGCCAGTAAAAGGGTCTCATAGCCCGAGTAGAAGTGCTGGGGGAAGTCCACCCCGTCCTCCTCATCGGCGACCAGGAGGACGTAGGGAGAGGAGTCGGGGGTCTGGGGTCTTTGGACGGTGAGGGGATGGGCGGAGACCGTCACGACCGACAGGAGGAGTACCGACAAAACGGAGCGCATTCCAGGACTCCTAAGGGTTAACCGACGACGGCATCTTAGCAGGGGGGCGGGCGGGCGTCAAGAATACGCTTGGCTTACGACGGTGTAATAAACGAGGTTCCTCCAGTGGCCAAGCGGTCAGACATTTCTGTAGGGAGACTCCGTCGCCGACCTTTGAGAGGCAAGGATAACCAAGAAGTATGACCCAGCTCAAAAAAGCGGGCCCTCCCGGGCCCGTGGTGGGCGATACTGGATTTGAACCAGTGACTTCTTGCATGTCAAGCAAGCACTCTAACCAACTGAGCTAATCGCCCGCCGCTCCGTAAGGGCAGGGAAAACTTAGCAGACGAGGGAGGGGTTGTCAAGCGGAAGAGGCGCCGTATTGCGTGCACCTCCACGCCGGTAGAAGACACTCGCAACCGTATAAAAGGCTCTCAAACAGACCCCGCTAATAATGGTGCAGGCGACGCCGGACCGGGTCGGCATCAACGTTCATAAAAACGGGATCAACGTTCATTAACGGACCACAAAAACCTCTTAACCCTTGCATTTACGGGCAACTAAGAGGAGGGGCAGGCGCAATTATCAGTTTTCTGATTTCGGCTGGCCGTTGCGTAAGACCTTTGAACAACAACGAGGAAAGTGCTTATGGATGTAGAATTACAAAACGATCTCGTATGCCATAATTTATTGGTTCGGCTTGAGTTAGATGGAGAAACCAAACGCGCCGCCGCTTGCAAGGCAGACTAATCCGCTGGATTCAGTCCCCCTAAAGCTTTTCTAGAATGTCTCAAACTGATAAGCTTGTCCAAAATTGGCAAGCGATCCCAAAAAAAGGCCCCCTTTGGGCCCCTCAATGATAAACGTAACTAAAAGGCGACGCCGAGCTCACCAGGTTAAGAAGGGATATGTCTACACAAAAGGGCCCCTTCGGGCCCCCTCGATACTGACTGTACCAACTAAGCGGCTGCCGGCCAGACCTACGCAGGTTTTTTATACAAAAAGGGGCCCTCTCGGGCCCCCTCGATACTGACTGTACCAACTAAGCGGCTGCCGGCCAGACCTACGCA
>DAOVLG010000322.1 GCA_030631385.1 Candidatus Coatesiibacteriota bacterium
GCGGAGCGGTCGGAGAAGTAGTAATCGCCGGTGAAGGTGTTGTTCAGGAACTCGATGTCCGCGCGGACGTCCTCCACCAGGGGTTCCCAGTCCAAGCTTTCCCGGTAGGAGGCCACCGCTTAGAGCTCGTGGGTCACCGGATCGAAGAGGAATCCCGAGGTGCCGTGGCCGTAGTGGATGTCGTGGTTTAGATCCTCGGCCAGAATCTTCCTCTCCCCGGTCTCGAGATCGAGTTCGACGAGACGCACGGTGTTTGAGTCGGTGGAATCGGCCAGGTAGAGCCCGGAGTTGTCCGGGGTGAAGTAGATGGAGAAGGAGCTCGAATCCTCGTACACCCAGCTGAAGATGTGTTCCCATTCATCTTCGACATTCCAGCGATGGTAGAAATCCTCACCGCCGTCGGGGGTCGGTTGGGAGTACGTGCGGGGCCGGCGCTCCCAGTCGAGGTCGTAGTAGAGGATGTCGCCGGGGTTTTCCTGTAGAAGTATGATCTCGCCGGTAACCACGTTGAGGGTGTAGTAATCGAAAACCTCGGGGTTGCGCTGGTTCGTATAGAGGACCACCTCGTCGGGATAGTCGTAGGTGATGTGTGAGATCCGACAGCGCGCGCCCTCGAAGGGGGTCAGGTCGGTGACCTCCCCGGTGGCCACCTCGACCCGGTAGAGGTGAAAATTCTCGTCGCCATCGAAGTCCTGGAGGTAGAGGACGTACTCGCCGTTCTTGGCCCAGTAGTGGCGGCGGATCCCCTGTCCCGTGTCCCGGGTCAGGGGGCGGTCGTCGTCGGCGCCCACGGTCTTGATCCAGATGTTCAACACGCCCTCGTATGGCGCAATGTAGGTCATCTGCGCGCCATCGGGCGAAAGGCGGGGCGAGAATCGTTCCGGGTTCCCGAAGAGCACCTCGCGGGGGATCAGACGTGGCAAATCGGCGTTGGCAATGAGTACAAAGGCGAAAAGGAAAACGATTGAGTGAGTATGCTTCATCTTCCGTCCTTTCTTCGAACGACGATTAGAAGTGCTGCGTTCATCGTGTACGGTCATCAGTATACACCATTTTATCTCTCTGGAAGACGGGGGTTCCCCGTGTTACCATTGGGCTTCTATTCACGGGAGGGATTCCCTGGCCAAGCTAGACTTAGACAACCGAAGCATCTACTACAACATCTGGCAACTGGCCTGGCCGGCGGCTCTGGCCAGTGTTCTGATGAACTTCGCCCACATCGTGGATCGGATGTTCATCGGCGAGCTGGGTCTGGCCCAGGTGACGGCGGTGGGCTTTTCCGGGGTGATCATCTGGTTCAGCTTCGCCTTCATCGAGCTGGTGACGGCGGGAACGGTGGCGATCGTGGCGCGGCACTGGGGCTCGGAGGAGTACGACCGGGGCGAGGCCGCGGGCCACAAAGCACTCTGGCTCGGCATCGGCCTGGCGGTCCTCATGGCGGGGTTCCTGTTTTTGTTGTCGCCGCTGATCCTTCGGTTGTTCAGCCCCACACCGGAGCAGTACCCCCTGGGGCGGGACTACATGCGCATCTTCGCCCCGGGCTTCGGCGCCATCCTGGTGGCCTACACCATCCACTCGGTCTTCACCGGTTCCGGGGACACCCGCACCGGGATGTTCGCCTTCGTCACGATCAACGTCCTCAACGTCTTTTTGAACTGGCTGTTGATCTTCGGCAACTGGGGCTTCCCTCAAATGGGGGTGCGTGGGGCGGCGCTGGCGACCTCGATCTCCGCCTTCGTCGGTCTCGGAATCATCCTGGCGGCCTACCGCTTCAAATGGTCCAACGTCTCGCTCAAGGGTTTCTTCGGGCACCGACCGAACCTGAAGGACGCCAAGCGCTTTCTACGTATCGGTCTGCCCGCTACGGGCCACGCCATCACCCGCCCCATGACCGGGATGGCGATGATGGCGTTGGCGAGTACCCTGACGACGATGCTGGCCGGCGGCGGGGAGGCCAACTACGTGGCCACCGCCTTCACCATCGGGATGATGGCTCTCTCCTTCGGGCATTTCTTCTCGAACGGGCTGATGGCCGCGCCGGCACCGCTGGTGGGCCAGTTCCTGGGGCGGGGGGAACCGGAGCGGGCGCGGGACACCGCCAACAAAGTCAGCCGCATCGGGGTGGCGATCCAGGTGGTCCTGGCCCTGGTGTACGTCCTGTTCGGCAAAGAACTGGCGGTGCTCTTCCTGCGCAACCAGGCCGATCCCTTGGGCAACGCCCGGGTCCTGGAGATGGCCCACCGCTACCTGATCTTCATCGGTCTGGGGGCCTGCGTGAGTATCCTGGCCTGGACCTACGGCGGCGCCTTCCGCGGAGCCGGCGATACCAAGCCGCCGATGTGGGGCGCCCTCATCGCCAACTGGGCCATCAAGCTCCCCTTCACCCTGCTGGCGATCTACGTATTCAAATGGCACGACGTGAGCATCTGGAGCGCCGTCTTCCTCTCCCAGGTGGCCGAGGGATTATACGTGTGGATGCGCTTCCGTCAGGGGCGCTGGATGATCCAGAAGGTGTAGGGTAGGCCGATGTTTGACAAGGACCCAGCCAGCTTGAAGCTGGACACAGTTCCGCGATGAGAGTCGTTTGTCATCGAATACGAGCGCCGCGGACGGTGCTTTTTTTCATTTACCGCGAACCACGCATAATTAACAGTTACCGTTTGTCGCTGCCACGATACACTAAGACAAGGGGTTTTGCCAGTGGCATAGCTCGCTTCGCTCGGTTCAACCCCTTGTTCATTCCCCCGCCGGCAAATCATACGGCTGCTGTAGGGCGGGGTTTCCTAACCCCGCCGCCGATTTACTCACACGGTCGCCCGCAGAGGGGCGACCCTACATCATGTGCGCTCGCGGGGATAAATCAACGAACGGCACCAATCTTCCCCGCGGAACCGGGATGCAACGCCCGGCGTTGTCAGC
>DAOVLG010000490.1 GCA_030631385.1 Candidatus Coatesiibacteriota bacterium
AAGAGGGGCGTCCGCGCCGACGAGAAGTTATCCGAAACGGGTTAAGGCGATGGCCCCCTGCGAGATTCACGAGATAACGGAGAGGACGACTAAAAGACTGCGCCCCCGTCCACGCATCGCCCTCGCCGGGGCGCTCTTGTTTGCCCTGGCCGCGGCGGCCCTGCCCTCGGGCGAGCTCCTGGGAGCCGGCCTCATCGCCTGCCCCCTTTTTGGAAGCTGGATCCTGTTAAAACCACCACCCCGCAGGCTTTTTCGCTGGTTCCTCAAGGGCACCGGCCTCCTCGTATTCATCACCGCCGCCACCCCCTTCTTCGGTCCGGGGACGCCACTGACAAAGGTGATCGGTTTGACCGTCTACCGTGAGGGGCTTTTATTTTGGGCCTCGATCGTATCCCGCGGCGCGGTGACGGTTCTCGCGCTGGGCGCCGCGGTTTCCGCCGTCGGCGCCGGGGGGACGGTGACCGCCCTGGCCCGACTCCCCCTACCGAAGGTGATCTCGGGCCTCTTCGCCGTGAGCTGGCTCCAGTTGCACCTGCTCAGGGAGGAGACCACCCGGCGCGCCCGGGCGGTCGAGCTGCGCAGCTTCGGCGCGGGGAGAGGCCTCCGGCGGAAGGCCCTGGGGGGAACCCTGGGAGCCGTATTCTACAGAGGGTTGGACCGGGGGCACCGACTTGGGCTGGCCATGCGGCTGCGCGGCGACGGGGAGCCGACCTTCAGCAGGGGTAAACCGCTTCGTGTGCTGGACCGGCTCTACATCGGACTGGCCGCCCTTCCCTTCGGCGTCACCATCTGGACCTACCTGGACTGATATGCTCCAAGCCTCGACGCTAACCATCGAAGGCCTCTGTTTCCGCTACCCCGAAGGCCCTCCGGTGCTCGAAGGGATCAGTCTGGAGCTTGCGGCCGGTGAACGGCTCGCCCTCCTGGGCGGCAACGGAGCCGGGAAATCCACCCTCCTCCTCTGCCTACCCGCAGTGCTGCCCTACGGGGGAACCCTCAGGCTGGACGGGCTGGTGGCCCGGAAAAACAAGAAAGCCGTCCGACAAAAGGTGGGGCTGGTATTCCAGGACCCCGGCGAGATGCTCTTCGCCCCCTCCTGCCGCGAGGAGGTGGCCTACGGGCCGCTCTGCCAGGGCAGGTCCGATGACGAGATTTTAGGGGAGGTCCACCGCTGGCTCCACTGGGCCGGTCTCGAGGAGAAGGCTGACACCCCTCCTTTCCGCCTCTCCTACGGGGAGCGCCGACGCCTCTGTCTGGCGGCGGTGATGGCCTGCCGACCGAGCCTGTTGGCCCTGGACGAACCGGCGGCCATGCTCGACCCGGCGGTGGTGGGGGACCTCGTCGAGCTTCTGAACCTCCTGCCGCAGACCACGCTCATCGCCACCCACGACCTCCGATTCGCGGCACGGGTCGCCGACCGCGCGGCCGTGCTCTTCGGCGGGAGGATCGTCTACGACGGCGACCCCGCCGGCCTGCGGAACCACGAGAAACTGGCGGAATGGCGCCTGAGATAGGGGGGAGATTTTACCTTTTGCATCCCGGTGGGGTAGTTTATAATCCTTACTCATAATAACCCG
>DAOVLG010000152.1 GCA_030631385.1 Candidatus Coatesiibacteriota bacterium
AAGAGCTCGCGCAGGCGGCGGCGGATGCGATTGCGTACGTTGGCCTTTCCCACCCTGCGCCCGGTGACCACAACGAAGCGTAAACCCTCAACGCCCTCGGTCAGCCAGACGAGCTGGAGCGGGCCCGAGTGCAAGCGCCCCCCGGACTTGAAGAGTCGGCGGAAATCCCGGGCGGCGGTGAGCCTCAGCGATCGCGGGTACCGGTAACGCATGGTCCCATTGTAACTCATCCGAGTGCGACAGTAAAAAAGCCAGCTTAAAAGCTGGACATGGCCTCGCGACGATAGTTTATTGATATTTGAACGCATTTTGCCGCGTACACGGCATTTGTAATAGAATTGATAAAAGCTTTATTCGCGTAGCTCGGGTCCAGCGCCGCGCGCTGGAGGTTTAATGGCTCAGGCGCTTGCGGCCCCGGGCGCGGCGGCGGGCGATGATCCGGCGCCCGGATTTGGTCCGCATCCGCTTGCGGAAGCCGTGATCCCTCTTGCGCTTGATACGGCTGGGCTGGTAGGTTCGCTTCATCCGTGCTCCCAAGGGGGCTATTTCCCTGCGGGCGCAAAGGTTAACCCAGAAACACGGCGTTTGTCAACCGTCAACCGGTCGGTGGGCGGGTCCGCGATTCAACGCGCCGCGTTGGGAACGGCCAACCAGAACGCCGAGCATAGGGATAGTTATTTTGATTCTAGTACAGCGCCTTGACGGCCCCCCAGCTGGTTTCTTCAACACCCCACAGAGGTTCCCAGTAGCAGCGGATGAGGAAGTCGCCGAAGAGGGTGGTGGGGACCCAGGAGCCCTGGAAACCGGTCCAGTTGTGGGTGCCGGCCACGGCGTCCACGCCCTGCGCGTCGGTGGACGGGTAGTTCCCGATCTGCTCGTTGGCGACGTAGAAGACGGGGGTGGTGATGATCACCATATTATCAGGGGCGACCCACTCGAAGACGCCGCCGGTGTTGTACAGCAGGTAGGTGCGGTTCAGGTCGGTGCCCGGATAGCCGCCCAGGTCGTCGAAGGTGTGCATGTAACAGCCCTGGAAGACACCGTCCGGCCAGCCCGGATAGGTGACGGCGCCGTAGTTGGTCAGAGCTGAATACTCGTCGCCGCCGGTCTTCTCCTCGTCGAACTGCGTGGCCCAGTAGTTGCCACCGGTGTACCAGACCCAGCCGCTGGTCATGATTCCGTCATCCCAGTAGAACTCATACTCATCCGGTGGCTGCGGATGAGTGCTGAACGGGATGCCGGAGGTAACGACGCTGTTGGCGGCGAAAGCGGCGACTACGAGGAAAAGCAACAACAGTTTCTTCATCTCATCCTCCCTTGAAAAAACCAGCTTTACTGCCACCCATAACAATAGCATAGAACTGCATTTGTGTGTACGGGTTGTACATGGTGTCGCCCATCGGACAGAGACAGGTCCTCGATTCTCCGCGGGCGCGGGAGGTGCAGAAGGCGCCTGCGCTCGTATTGACTTGGTCGGGTATTTTTCGTAATCTCCCTCCCTGTTCGGCACCGATTCTACGGCTAACGAGCCCTTGCCAAGTCAGCGGGTCTTTGCTAAGATTTCTCTGCCGTTACGATGATTAGGGGCCTATAGCTCAGTTTGGTTAGAGCGCACGCCTGATAAGCGTGAGGTCACTGGTTCAACCCCAGTTAGGCCCACCATTTTCCAAGCCGCGGGGATGCCGGTGAAACCCGCCCGATGGGGATTCGGATGCCGTCGGCCCACAAATTGTAACGTACCGCTACCCATCCGACCGGGAGGACGTGGTGGCTGACGAGCTCAAGAGAACCCCACCCTATAAAACCATCATCGTCATCTCCGTCATCCTGGCGGTGGGCTTCATCGTGCTCGCCGTCTTCGGCGGTGGGCCCTGGGTGTTCTTTCTCGGGCTCCTCTTCGCCATCCTCGCCTTCATCCTGGTGGGTAAACTTCCCAGGCGTGAGGAGGAGCCGACCAAATCCGCCGCGGGTCTGCGCACCATCGGCGGCGCCTTAGTGATGCTCGTTGGGCTGGCCGCCATCGCCGACACCTTCCTCGCCTTCGTCGGTCTGGGCCTGGCCCTCGACATCGGCATCTTCGCCCTCACGCTCCTGGTAACCTGGTTCCTCCTTCCGGATTTCCGGCAGAAGATCCCGCGCCCGCTGTCCCTGATCGTCAGCATCCTCTTGGCCATGATCGCCCTGGTGGGTATGCTCGGACACCTCATGCCCGAGAGCTTCACCTACGTCGCCCTCTTCTTCGCCGGTTGTGCCGTCGTCGCCGTTCTCACCAACCTGGTCTCCCACCTGATGATCAAGAGTGGGAAGGCTTCGACCATCGGCGGGTGGCTCATGGCCGTCATCATGGCCGGGATATTCGTCTTCATCTTCGTTGGGGGTGAGATCGTTAATCTAGCGATCAACCTTAGTGTGGAGCGGAAGCTCGAACCGAAGATCCCCATTGTGACTGGAACGGCCGAGGAGGCCGTCACCCTGGATCTGATGAGCTTCGGTAACGACGAGGTGGTGCTGCGGCCCGGCGACACCGACGCGGCGGTGGCCGACGCATCGGGGATCGAGGTCGGCTACGAGGTGGCCATCGGCTCGGTCACCGACTCCGAGGGCAACGCCTACCCCAGTCCCCACGCCGAGTTCCGAACGGTAACCTCGGTAGACACGGCGGCCAAGACCTTCTCCTGGGACCCAAACCAGCCGCTCCAGCACTACCACCTGGCCGGGGAGTACGTCATCAAGTCCCGCACCAACATCATCGGCATCATCGGTATCATAGTCACCCTCCTGGTGCTCTTCGCCGGCAGGGTGCGCCTCCCCGAGATGGTCCGTAGCGCCTTCGGCTGGTTCCTGGGCTTCGCCTTCCTGCTGGCCTTCCTCTACCTGGCGGTCATCCTCCTCATAGAGGGAGGTCGGTACAACATCATCCTGGGTATCGGCGCCCTGTTGGCGCCGGGGATCGCAATCTTCGCCTGGCTCCGCGACCGGGCCGCCGCCAAGGAGCTAAACCTCTAGCACCGTCGAGCGAGGATACACCGACGGGGCAGGCCGGAGCGCCTGCCCTTTCGCCGATTATCAAAGGGAGGCTTAACCACCCAGGCTTTCCCCTGTAACCAGGAATGCACCTTCCTCCAGGAAAAGAATGCACTCCCGTACCACCCCCCTGTTTCTTTTTCTACTCCTCTGTCCGGTGTTCGCGCTTTCCGGGCGGTCGTTCGATCTGGATTGTTTCAGCTTCGACTCCGGCGGCGCACTGCCCCCCGAGGTTGTCGTGTGCGAAGACGGCCTCTTCCATCTCACCCACCAGATCGGCGAGGAAGCAACCGAGTTCGGACCGTTCTCACTCACCGATGAGGAGAACGCCCGGGCCTGGGGATTGATCGGGACCTACACCGGGGTCAAGCCGTTTCTCTATCTGCGCCCGATTGACATGAAAGCGGGAGTCGGTTTATACTCCGCCCCGCTCCTTCAAGGTAATGGGGATGTAGCTCAGCTGGGAGAGCGGCTGCCTTGCACGCAGCAGGCCGGCGGTTCGAATCCGCTCATCTCCACCAGGCGGGAGCCCCGCACCCAGCCTCGCGACACCTATCAGTGCTCCCCTTTGTCCACCCCCGGATTTATCGTTCTACTCGATCCGCCCATCCCCACGAAGAGGTTTTTCATCCCAGGTGATAAAAAACATCTGATGTACCCTTGACAAATTTCCAGTTTCAGACTATTATATCTTTTGCCGCCGGGAGACCGGTCCAGTCGAAGAAACGGTCATCCCCGAGCAGGCGGCGGAAGGATTCGGTGGTTCAGTGAGATTACAGGTTACACCAAGGTCGGTAACCCAGGGGGTAGATGACTGAGGTTTAGCCTGTATCTTTCAGCCACCATCCTGCCGCCCGAGAGATCGGGCGTCATGCATGAAGGGCCAGCCAAGGGGGCCAGTTAGAAGGGTCCGTGGCTGTAAATCCGATCATGCGAGCAACAAAGGGCCCCGAGCCCCGCTCTTTGACAGATTCGAGACGCAGGTAACCAAACCGTGTCGAAGGATGCCCGCCGGGAGGGCCGGAGGGAGATGGTCTTTGGCCAGATCCGCATCCGTACTCCAGGCAAAGAAGCTTGATGGTCAAGCGAGTAAGGGCACACGGTGGATGCCTTGGCGCTGGGAGGCGATGAAGGACGCAGTCGACAGCGAAATGCCCCGGGTAGCCGTTAAACAGGCTTTGATCCGGGGGTCTCCGAATGGGGCAACCCGGCGCGGGTTATGCCGCGCCATCCCCTTGCTGAACACATAGGCTTGGGGAGGCCAACCGGGGGAACTGAAACATCTTAGTACCCCGAGGAAGAGAAACCAAAAGGGATTCCCTTAGTAGTGGCGAGCGAAAGGGGAACAGCCTAAACCGCTGCTGTGTATAAGGTTCCGGCCGTTGCAGCGGCGGGGTTGCGGGACGTCCTCGCCGAACCGGAAATAGGCTAGGAGTTACAAAACCGACGGTTAGCCGAATCTGCTGGAAAGCTGAGCCATAGCGGGTGATAGCCCCGTAGGCGAAAACCGAGCGGTCTCCGATGGACGCACCCAAGTAGCGCCGGACACGTGAAACCCGGTGTGAATCTGGGAGGACCACCTTCCAAGGCTAAATACTACCCAGCGACCGATAGTGAACCAGTACCGTGAGGGAAAGGTGAAAAGAACCCCGGGAGGGGAGTGAAATAGTACCTGAAACCGTGTGCCTACAAGGTGTGGGAGCGGCCTTTTGGCCGTGACCGCGTGCCTTTTGTAGAATGAGCCGGTGAGTTACCGTTGGGAGCAAGGTTAAGGTCGAGAGACCGAAGCCGTAGCGAAAGCGAGTCTTAAAAGGGCGAATCAGTTTCCAGTGGTAGACGCGAAACCTGGTGACCTAGCCATGGGCAGGCTGAAACGACCGTAAAAGGTTGTGGAGGGCCGAACCCACAAGGGTTGAAGACCTTGGGGATGACCTGTGGCTAGCGGTGAAAAGCCAATCGAACCAGGAGATAGCTCGTTCTCCCCGAAATAGCTTTAGGGCTAGCCTGGCGTGATAAGTTGCGGTTGTAGAGCACTGATTGAGATAGGGGGCTTACCAGCCTACCAAACTCAGATAAACTCCGAATGCCGTAACTCGTATCGCTGGAGTCAGACTGCGGGGGCTAAGCTCCGTAGTCGAGAGGGAAACAGCCCAGACCGACAGCTAAGGTCCCTAAATCCATGCTAAGTGGGAAACGATGTGGGATTACACAGACAGCCAGGAGGTTGGCTTAGAAGCAGCCATGCCTTTAAAGAGTGCGTAACAGCTCACTGGTCAAGTGATCCTGCGCGGAAAATGTAACGGGGCTCAAGCATGGTACCGAAGCTTCGGATCCTTTTTAAGGATGGTAGGGGAGCATTCCGTCTTAGGTCGAAGGCGGACCGCGAGGTCCGCTGGACGAAACGGAAGTGAGTATGCCGGCATGAGTAGCGATAAAAAGGGTGAGAAACCCTTTCGCCGTAAGCCTAAGGTTTCCTGGGGAAGGTTAATCCGCCCAGGGTTAGTCGGTCCCTAAGGCGAGGTCGAAAGGCGTAGCCGATGGGTAGCAGGTCAAATATTCCTGC
>DAOVLG010000444.1 GCA_030631385.1 Candidatus Coatesiibacteriota bacterium
CGTCGCGGAGCCGTGTCCAGCTTCAAGCTGGCGACCAACGGGAACTATTAGTTACGCGTGTACGCGGCAGATGCATTCAAACTACAACAAACTCTCGTCGCGAGGCTGGGGTCCAGCGCCCTGCGCTGGTTGAAACCCCTTGTCTTTAGTATGTTGTAAGAGTACCGCTCGCGGGAAGTGATTATCAAATTGAAAAAAGTCCTCGTCGCGGAGCCGTGTCCAGCTTCAAGCTGGCGATCAGTGGAAACCATTGGTTACGCGCCGCACAAGGACGGATCAGGCCAGGCCGCCGATAATCGCCCGGAGCCAACGACCGAAATCGCCCCCCATCGTCTCCGCCCTCGCCAGCACCGTATCGTGCCCCTCCCCCTTCCCGGCGGCGTAGTTCGTCACCGCTGAGAGTCCCAGGACCTTCAGGCCCAGGCTCCGCGCCACGATGGCCTCGGGCGTGGTGGACATCCCGACGACATCGCCGCCCAGCCGGCGGTAGGCCTCCGCCTCGGACGCCGTCTCGTAGCTGGGACCGCTAACCCCGATATAGACCCCCTCGGTGACCTCCAGGCCCTGCTCCTTCGCCCGCACCAGCGCCAAGGCGCGCAGGTCGGCGTCGTACCCCCCGACCATCGGCGTGAAGGTCGCCTCTCCGCGCAGGGGATTCTCCACCATCAGGTGCAGATGGTCCCGGATGACGACGAAGCTTCCCGGTTTGATCTCGACGCGCAGGCTACCCGCCGCGTTGGTGAGGATCACCGTCTCCGCTCCCAACCCCGCCGCCAGGCGCACCGGCAGGGTCACGGCGTCCATGGAATGACCCTCGTAATAGTGCAGCCGGCCGCAGAAGCAGAGCACCGGCACACCGGCCAGAACCCCCGCCACCAGCCGCTGCGGATGCCCCTCCACCCCGCCGCAAACCATCCCCGGAATATCCGCGTAGGGAAAGGCCACCGGGTCTCCGATCCCCTCGACCGCCGCCGAGAGACCCGAGCCCAACACCAGGGCCGTCCACCTTTTATGACCGAGCCTCCATTTCAGGAACTCGACCGCGGCGTCGGGATCAAACATGCACCTCTCCTCAAAGGTTGACGCCGGTATTGTATCTCTTTTTCAACCCGTTGACTAACCACCGCCATCCGGGTATGATGAGTGCAAGGCCGTTGCACAGGTGACCAAACAGGCGATTGGGCAGTCAAGGAGGCGGTGGTCCGGTTTTTGCGTAAACGTAATACGCAAGCAGCATTCAAGATCACACGTCCGTTGCGCCGCTCGAATGCTGTTCGATAACTTTTGCAAAAACCGCACCACCGCCGGTACAACGGAACGTGCGCAACAGGCTGAATATCCCTTCGACCGGAAGTCGAGTCGTTAGCACTCGACCGGGGAAGGCGGTGTGAATCCGCCGCGGTCGCGCCACTGTGAACGGCGAGGGGTGGACTGAGGCCACCGGGGTAAATACCCCCGAAGGCGTCCATCCCGTACCGGAGTGGCCGAGCCAGATCGCTCGGCAACGCTCCGGGTTGAAGCCGTAAGCCAGGATACCCGGTCCCGGTCGTCGTTGCCCCCTTCGCGTCAAAGGAGGTAGCCATGATCGCCCGCGCCCTGCCCTGATTCCGCCGCCCCTCTCCGGACCCCCTCCGGCGTCGGGCGGCTTCTCATCGGAACCGTTTCCACCTACATAAACATCAACCTCCTGGAGGTTTCGTGTTGCGGAAAATCGCACCCACCCTTTTTGCTATCCTCTGCCTGGCTCTGGTGGTCAACGCCTACGGCGACCTGGTGATCATCCGTGAGATCCAGCCCGTGTCGGAGATAAACTGGATCATCCTGGAAGAGGACGATATCCTGGCCTCGAACGCAACATCCTTGGGCGAGCTTCTTCGGGATACACCTGGAGTCTGGATCAACCACGCCGGCACGCCCGGCGGCTTGAACACCCTTTCAATTCGAGGCGCGGCCTCCAACCAGGTCCTCGTTCTTATTGACGGGATC
>DAOVLG010000353.1 GCA_030631385.1 Candidatus Coatesiibacteriota bacterium
CCATAGCCGCCATCATCGGCGGCACCATGGGCGGGGCCAAGTCCATGACCGCCACCAGCGGTCCCGGCTTCTCCCTCATGCAGGAGAACCTGGGCTACGCCGCCATGATCGAGGCGCCCTGCGTCATCGTGAACGTGATGCGCGGCGGACCCTCCACCGGCCTGCCCACCAAGGTCGCCCAGGGTGATGTCATGCAGGCCCGTTGGGGCCCCCACGGCGATCACCCGATCATCGTCCTCTCGCCCGAGAGCGTTGCCGAGTGCTTCACCCTCACGGTCGAGGCCTTCAACCTCGCCGAGCGCTTCCGCACCCCGGTGATCTTTCTGGCCGACGAGATGATCGGCCACATGTACGAGGTGATCGTCCTTCCCGAGCCGGGCGAGATCCCCGTGGTGGAGCGCGAGGTCGCCGAGCGCCCCGCCGAGTGGTACCGGCCCTTCGAGCTAACCGCTCACGGCACCGTGCCGCTGATACCCTTTGGCGAGGGGTACCGCTACCATGTCACGGGGCTGGTACACGACGAGGACGGATTCCCCACCGGAAAGCCCGACCAGTGCGCCAGGATGCTCCTCCACCTGTGTCAGAAGCTCGATAATCACCCCGAGATCCGGATGGTGGAGCGGATCTGCCTGGAGGACGCCGAGGTGGCCGTCATCGCCTACGGCTGTACGGCCCGGATCATGCGCCACTCCCTCTACTTCGCCCGCAAGAACGGCGTCAAGGCCGGGATGCTCCGGCTGAAGACCATCTGGCCGCTCCCGGAGAGGGCCATTGACGAGGTCTGTGACCGCGTGGACCTGGTGGTCGTTCCCGAGCTGAATATGGGTCAACTGGTGGGCGAGATCGAGCGGGTCAACCGCGGCCGGGCGCGGGTGCTACCCCTGAACCGCGTTGACGGAGAGACACTCAACCCCTACGACGTCAGCGACCAGCTCATCCGGGCCTACCGCGGCTTCGAGAACGGTGAGAACGAGGATTTCGTCTTCTAGTAGTACAGGGGGATGCGAGCCGTGCAAAACCAACGGGCCGTCACCATCTCGTACCTGCGCACCCGGAAGAAGTTCCCCACGGTGTGGTGCCCGGGGTGCAGCCTGGGGACCATCATGGGGGCCCTGATCCGGGCCATCCACAAGCTGGGCATCGAAAAGGACGAGGTGGCCCTGGTCTCGGGGATCGGCTGCACCGGAAGGATGCCGGTCTACACCGATTTCAACACGCTCCACGGCACCCACGGTCGCGCCCTGCCCTTCGCCACCGGGATCAAGCTGGCCAACCCGGGGCTGAAGGTGATCGCGGCCATGGGGGACGGCGACGCCACCGCCATCGGGGGCAACCACTTCATCCACACCTGCCGCCGCAACCTGGACCTGACCGCCGTCATCGTCAACAACTACATCTATGGGATGACCGGCGGCCAGTACTCGCCGACGACTCCCACGGGCAAGCGGGCCTCCACCGCGCCCTACGGCATGATCGAGCCGCCCTTCGATATCTGCGGCCTAGCCAAGGCGGCGGGCGCGTCCTACGTAGCCCGCACCACCAGCTACCACGCGGTCGCGATGACGAATCTCTTCGTCCGGGCCATCGAGAAGAAGGGCTTCTCGGTCGTCGAGATCATGTCCCACTGCTACACCACCTACGGACGGCGCAACCGGTACGTTGACCCGGTGGAGATGATGGCGGAGGAGAAGAAACTCGCCGTGCCGCTCAAGGTCTACTCCAAGATGAGGGAGAAGGACCCCGATTACGAGCTCGAGCCGGACCAGTATTTGACCGGCGTGTTCACCGACGACGACTCCCGCCGCGAGTACACCGAGATTTACGCCGAACTCTGCAAACAGGTCCAGGAGGGGCAGCGTGCAGGGTAACAACCTCCGGTACGGTGTCAGGATGACGGTCGTTCGCTTCGCCGGTTCCGGCGGTCAGGGTCTTATGACCTCGGGCCGCATCCTGGCCCAGGCCGCGGGACTCTACGACGGCCGTGTGGTGATCCAGACCCAGAGCTACGGTCCCGAGGCCCGGGGCGGCGCCGCCAAGAGCGAGGTCTGCATCTCCGACGACTCTATCAACAACCTGAAGCCCTCCCGGATAGACGTGCTGGTGGCGATGAACCAGGGCTCTTGCGATAAGTACATCGGCGCTTTGAAACCCGACGGCATCCTGATCGCCGATTCCAGCTTCGTGGATCAACCCCCCCGAGAGGACGGCTTCGGTTTCCCCTTCACCTTCTACTGCCGGGACACCCTGGGAAACCCCGTGGTGGCCAACATCATGGCCCTGGGGTACCTTCTCGCCCTCACCGGTGTGACCAGTCAGAAGGCGGTGGAACGCGCGCTGGCCTCTGGGGTGCCCGACCGGTTCCTGGAGCTCAACCTCCGGGCGCTCTCCGATGGTATGCGGGAGGGTAAGAAGGAGCAGGACGCCCGAGTGGGCCCCGGGGAATTCTAAAACCGCGTAGCGTAGCCGTTACGGCTTCGCCGTCTCGGAACCACGGGCGACCTCGGCGGGGCGTGGAAGCCCCGCGCTACTGCATTTGTATAAAACATCGGGGCACGGAGCCCCCGCCCGTGGGAGGCTGTGGAGGGTTTCTCCTAAGAAGACGCCACTTATGCAACAGTC
>DAOVLG010000074.1 GCA_030631385.1 Candidatus Coatesiibacteriota bacterium
AGCTCCCGCTTTTTTATTACCCCCCTCCCTAACCCTCCCCCCAAAGGGGTGAGGGGATTTTAGGAAACCTACTTGCTCTGAACCTCGATTCGGACGGCGGTTCCCGGGTAGAGCACGTTCTCGTCGTATTCCCCCTCTTTATTGAGGTATTTGGTCTCCACCCAGCCGTTGTCTATCCCCTGCTGGGCCTGGTAATCGGTCCAGTCGGCGATATCCACGTCATCGTTCCAGAAGTCGCCCTCGGGGTACTGCCAGTTGGTCAGCGACATGACGTTGTCGTAGGTCCTCTCCCAGTACCAGGCGAAGAAGATGTAGTAGGTTCCGTCATCTTCCGGGGCGGTGAGGTTGACGTCAACCTCAAATGTTGTCTCGCCGGTTTGGATGTTGGTGGAGATGCCCCAGTAGCTTGTCTCGTGGTCACCGTAGTTGGGAGTAGCGGCTAGAGGGGCGGTGTCCCCGGAAGAACCGGCGTTGTAGGTATCCAGGGTGACCGTGCCGATGATGGCCTCACCGGGGGACACGGTCAGCAGGGGATCGTCGGCGTCGAGCTCGGTTTCGTTGATCGTGGCGGAGACCAGCCTGCAGGTTGATTCCGGGGTTTCCACCGGCCCAGTGGGATCGTTGCAACCGAAGTTGGGGAAGCTGCAGCCGACGATGGGAGCCTCGTCGTCCGAGGCGCCCGTTACCATGTGCGGCCCGATCAGCAGGAGGATGGTGAGGATAAAAAGATAGAAGGACGGACTCCTAGTTTTCACGAGCCCTCCGGTCTCGGTTACGATTTAAGCTTATTGGCGGATCGAAGTTTTGTCAAGTTAGACATCGCTTCGACCTAGAAGAACAGACGCCTAATATCGGAGTAGAGGGCGAAGATCAGGAGGAATCCCAGAAGCGCCATCCCCACGTACTGTATCCGCTGACGCACCTTGAGCGATAGGGGGTGGCCGCGGACGGCCTCCACGACGAGGAGCGTGATGAGTCCGCCGTCCAACATGGGAATCGGCAGCGTGTTCATGATACCCAGCATGATGGCGAGAAAGGCGACGAATCTTAAGAATATACCAAAGCCCGCCTCGGCCATCCTCCCCGAGACGGCGGCGATGGATAACGGCCCCCCAATGGCCTCCGAGGCGGGGATACGCTGGGCCAACAGGAGGTAGAGGACCCCGTAAAATTCGTAGGCGACCGTAAAGGTTTCGCTCACCGAACGGCCGATGGAGGTGAAGAAGCCCAGATCAACGTGGTGCACGCTACCGCCGAGGGTGAAGACCCGTTCGGTATCGAGGTGTTTGAGGGGGATGTCGAGGGCGAAGTGCCCCGTACCGCGCTGCAGGGAGACGGTTACCTTCTCGGGAGGCTCTTCCAAGGCGCGCAGGTCCTCGAGATGTTCCTCGAAATCGGAGGCGTCGCCAATAGACGCACCATTGATCGTGAGTATCCTGTCCCCCACCGAAAAGCCTAGGTCCTCACCCAGGGGAGAGAGGATGCTCACCACCGGTTCGAGGTGGGCCCGGATGCCCACCTGACCAAATCCGCTTTCCGGGTCGATCCAGGGGGCGAGGTCGAATTCCCGCCTCTCACCCTTCCGCTCGATGGTTAGGGTCACGTACTCACCGGTGTGGAGGATGATCTGTCGGCTGAGCTCACTCCAGTCCCCGATGGGTTTTCCGTCAACGGCGACGATGAGGTCCCCCTCCCGGAGACCGGCCTGGGAAGCGGGACTGGGCTTGCCGTCGGGCGTCTCATCTATGACACCCCCGATTACCGGCTCGACGCGGAACTCGTCGTAGCCGCTGATGTTGACGACGAAGTTGAGAATGATCGCCAGGAGGATGTTGGCCACCGGTCCGGACAGATAGACGATGATCCGTTTCCAGGCCGGGTTGGCGTTGAGGTGGGAGGGTTCTGCAGCCAGCGGATTCTCGTTGACGTCGCCGGCCAGACGGACGTACCCGCCGATGGGGATCAGTGAGAGGCAGTAGTCGGTCTCGCCCCGCCGGATGCCGAACAGACGTTTACCGATGCCGATGGAGAAGCGCTTAACGCCTATCCCCAGTATCTTGGCGGCGATGAGGTGTCCCAGCTCGTGGACCGCCACCACCAGGCCGAAGGAGATGATAAAACCGAGGATGTTGGTGAGGATGCCCATCGAGGTCAGAAGCCCTTTTTCACAAGCTCGACCGCCGTTTCCCTCGCCCTCTCCAGAGCGGTGCGGACCTCGGCAAGACGTTCGTACTCCGGTGCTCCCAGTTCTCCAACAACACGCTCAACCAGGCGGTGAATGTCGGTGAAGCGGATCCGGCCATTCAGAAACGCCTCGACGGCGACCTCGTCGGAGGCGGAGAGGTGCGCCGGCGCGAGACCACCCGCCTCTAAAACCTCGCGGGCCAGGTCCAAGGCCGGGAAGCGCTTCCCGTCGGGGGGGAAGAATTCTAGTTTACCGATCTCCGTCAGTTCGAGCCTCGGGGCGGGACCCCGAACCCGGGAGGGATGGGTGAGAGCGTACTGGATCGGCAGGAGCATATTCGGCCGACCGAGCTGGGCGAGCTGGGAACCGTCCGCGAACTCTACGAGGCTGTGTACGATGGATTGGGGGTGGATAACCACCGCGACGTTTTCGACACCGAAAAGCCAACGGGCCTCGATGAGCTCCAGCCCCTTGTTAAACAGGGTGGCCGAATCTACGGTGATCTTGGCACCCATGGACCAGTTTGGATGCCTGAGCGCCTCTTGGGGGGTTACGCTTTCCAGGTCGTAGCGGTTTAAAAAGGGGCCGCCCGAAGCGGTGAGGATGAGCCGGGTGACCTCTCCGGGCGGGTGGTCGCCCAGGCACTGCCAGATTGCAGAGTGTTCGGAATCAATGGGGAGAAACTCCACCCCATGTTCGGCTACGGCATCGGTGAAAAGCCTCCCGGCGGCGACCAGGACCTCCTTGTTGGCTAAAGCGATGTCCTTGCCGGCCCGGATGGCCTCGTAGGTTGCCTCCAGGCCCACCGAGCCAGAGCTGGCGGCGACGAGGGTGTCTGCTTCGGATACCTGGGCGAGCTTCAGCAGGCCTTCTTCTCCGGAGGCTATTTCGGTCCCGAATCCCGCACCCTTAACCTTCTCCGCCAGAGTTTCAGCGGCCCGTTCCTCGAAAAGTACTGCCAGGCGCGGCTGGAACTCCTCGATCTGGGAAAAGACCTCCTCGACCTCGTCCAAGGCCCCTAAGGCGACAACCGGTAGACCGAGCGAACGGGCCACGGTCAGCGTCTGTCGCCCGATTGATCCGGTCGAGCCGAGGATTGACAATCGCCGCTCGCGCATATCTCCAGCTTAAATTAACCCCGAGCCGTTCCACAACCCGGCGTGATGGAGGCTCACCAGGTAGAGGTAGACCGCCGGCATGACCAGGAGAAAGCTGTCCAGGCGGTCCAAGAGACCGCCATGTCCCGGAATAAGACTGCCGGTATCCTTCACGCCCACGTCTCGCTTGATCGCCGAGACCGCCAGATCGCCCAAAAGGGCGGCGAGGGAAATCAGAATGCCGAATCCGAGGGCATAATACCACCGAAGACCGGTATCGAAGAGGTAGGCCTCGAGAGCCCAGGCCCCACCGCCCGCGAGGACGATACCGGCAATCAACCCTTCGATGGTCTTCCTCGGGGACAACCTCGGCGTGAGCTGGTATCTGCCAAAAATTGAGCCGAAGACGTAGGCCCCGGTGTCGGTTATCCAGAGCGTAACCAGGGTAAGCACGAGGAGGTGCCCGCCGGATCCTCCCCGGCCTAAAAGCACCGCCGCACCCGCTCCCAGGCCCAGATAGAGTGAGGTAAAGACCCCACGGGCCAAGAGGTCCAACGAACCCTCGTGCCTGTGTTGGAGGATGGTCAGGGAGTTTAGGATCAAGGCGCCCAACGCTCCGAGCGCCACACCTTCCAACCCCCGATACCAGGCGCCGATGAGGATGAGCAAAGCCCCGAGGCCGCTCAAGAAGGGCTCGAACGCTTTCCCCTTCTCCCCGGTCAGGTTTCGTAGCTCATAAACGCCGACGACGACGCTGAGGGCTAAGAGGAGGACCCAGCGCCAGGTGGTGCCGTCCCAGGCGCAGAAGAGAAAAAGACCGGCCCAGATCAGTCCCGAAAAGGCTCGGGTGAGGAACTTGCCGCTGGTTTTTTCTTCCATTACTCGAGTGCGGGAAGGGGATTCATCCCCATCAGTAGCCGATGGTAGAATTGATGTTTACCTCACCGTCTCCCTGTATCGTCAGCGTCAGGTAATAGCCGCCCCCCTCCTCCAGATATCCCCCGGACGCCTCACGCCGCTCGCCCCGTCCGTCAATGTAGGAAATCGTCGGGCTGCTCTCGCCCTCGGGCTCTACACAGATCGTCGTTCTCCCCCCGGTATCCAGGGAGCCGACGGTGTAACTGTAGCCCTCTTCCAGGGTCACGACGATCTCGCCGATCGGTTCACCGCCCTGGTTGACCACCGTTACCCTGGGGTACTCACCGCATCCGGCTGCTAAGGGTACAACAAACAGGGCGAGTATGGTAAGGCGCCCGCTCAAGCTCATCGCTCCTTCTCCGCGTTGATCCCGCCGAAACGGCGTTCCCGCCCTTCGAAGTCCTTCAGGGCCCCGTAGAGCTCCTCCCGGGTGAAGTCGGGCCAGTAGACATCGGTGATGTAGATCTCGGCGTAGGCGATCTGCCAGAGCATGAAGTCGGAAACGCGCAGCTCGCCGGAGGTTCTGATGAGCAGGTCCACCTCCGGCTGACCCGCCGTGTAGAGCCTTTGGGCGAACATCTTCTCGTCTATTAAACCTGAGAGGAGCGACCCCTGTCTCTGTTCCTCCAAGAGCCGGTTGATCGCGCCGATGATCTCCGCCCGGCCGCCGTAGCTCACCGCCAGGTTGAGATTCAGCCCCGTGTTCTGCGCAGTCGTCTCCTCGTCCTCCCGGACGGCCTCCAGGACGCTCTCGGGGAGCATCCCCCGTTCGCCGATGGCCCGGAAGCGGATGTTGGAGTACATCATCTCCTCGAGCTCGCTGTTTAGAAACTTGACCAGAAGGCGCATCAGGGCGTTTACTTCGGCCTTCGGGCGCTTCCAGTTGTCCAGGCTGAAGGCGTAGAGGGTGAGAGATTCGATCAAGAGATCGCCGCAGGCCCGGGTGATGTCCTTGGCCCGTTCCATCCCGCGCCGATGGCCGAAGATGCGCGGCTTGCCACGGTCGGCGGCCCAACGGCCGTTGCCGTCCATGATGATCGCCACATGGCGGGGCAGCCGCCCGAAGCCGGGGACCTCGGGCTTGGATTTCTGCGTGTCGAACCGGGGCATGGGTTACGGGTGGGAACCAAGCCGATTTAAGGACAACGGCAGTATAGAGGCGGTGTTAGGACCTGTCAAGAAGGGCGTCGAGACGGCGCTTACAGCGGGAGTAAACGCTGGCGTCGTAGAGATGATACGCCGTTTCTTCGACCGCCGGTGCAAAGCCCACCGCCTGGCCGATCTCTATTACCGGTTGCGCCTTTCCCGTCTGTTTCACTATTCTTTGTAAAACGATTGACCAACTGCTATACTGGGGTAACAAGCGAAAAAAAATTCACTGAGGAGGTTTCAACATGAAAAGGCTGTCCTTTGTTGTCCTCACGTTGGCCTTGGGTCTGGTCCTCGTTCTTGGCTGCACCAGCACCACCGACGGCAACGGCGACGGCAACGGTGGCGGTGTAACCGATAGCATCGAGGAAGCACGCGCCATCGCTGATCCAATCGCCGATGCCTGGGACCCCGATGCGGTCAATTTCGTTACTAACGGAGTCTACGTAAACGAAGAAGGTCTGTTGGCTGGTGAAAACTACTTCTGGCAGTTCGATTACACCGTGGACGGCGACCCGTGGTACATAGTCAGCGTCTGCTATGACGGGACCCACCTGGAATGGGAGCTAGAAATCGGCGAAGAGGGCGACTATTACGATTTGCCGGACTACGACGACGACCACGTCGAGTTCCTGATGGGCATCGCCTCGGACGAACTGATAGAACACCTCGGCGAGGGGGACTACATGTATCAGTTCAGCCTCACCGGCGGCGATGGTGAGCATATCGCCCAGGTGTACGCTCATCCCGACGGCGATTCAGAGACGCTTCTTGCCTGGGTGTTGTTGAATGCAGATACCGGTTTAATTCTCGGCCGGTCGTGGGACCTCTGAGCGTGACTGGCTAAAAGGGCGGCCTTTGCGGGCCGCCTTTTCAAATGCAATTTACACGACCGTGCTTTCGTGATACTCTTTCATCGGTATAATGGAACCATAAAGAAGGAGGATGGAATGAGATTTTCCACGGTATTTCTCGTCGTCGCGGCGCTCGCGTTTGCTTTCATCCCGGGATGCGACAGCGGTACTGGCGGCAACGGTGACGGAGCGGAAGAACTCAGCCTGGGGTGGGCCGTTGACAAGGCCGACCCGGTGCGTGATGATCTACTGTCCGACGGCAAGCTGGTGGAGATCATCGCCAACGACATTGACGAAGACGGCAAGATCGAGGAATTAGGCGGCGCCTGGCAGCTATACTACTGCGATTGGAACAGGGAAACCGACAACATCCTCGCCGTCATCGTCTGGTTCAACGGTCAGGTGGACTCCGAGTTCATAACCGACTCCTCGCCACAGGAGAACGAGCTACCCGAATACCGCGATGCCGAGCCCTGGGTGACGGCAGCCATCCAAGGCATGGAGGACGAAGGCTACAGCGACTGGGAACCGCTTACCCTGATCTGCGAGGAGAACACGAACGATGAATACCCCACCACCCTGTTCCTGACGACCATAAAATTCCGTTCCCCTGACCTCACACAAGAAGCCATCGTGTTGGTTGACGCTGACACTGACGAGGTCCTTGCCGTACTGATTTTTGGTTAGGTTCTCCGCATTGGCGAGTCTGCGCTACGTGGGCGGTCCTTCCGGGCCGCCTTTTTGATGTGTTGACATTCCCTGCCGACCGTGGTAAGGGTTGTCGTGTTAACAACAAACGGAGGAATATGTTCCGCATCTTCCACCACAACGCGCTGACGCCCCACGGCGCCCGTGCCCGCCGCCTGCGCCGCCTCGCCCGCTGCTCCGACTCCGAGCCCCCCTCATAGCACCCTCCCTCGTTTTACTTCCCTTTTTTGAAGGTTTAGGTCCGCTAGGGACCATTGATAGGTACGGAGCGAATCATGGAGAAGAAGAAGGTCGTTATCATGGGCGCCGCCGGGCGCGACTTCCACAACTTCAACACATTTTTCCGGAAAAACTCTTCCTACGAGGTCATCGCCTTCACCGCCACCCAGATCCCCGACATCGAGGGACGGAAATACCCGCCCGAGCTGGCCGGTGAGCTCTACCCCAAAGGCGTCCCCATCCTCGACGAGGCC
>DAOVLG010000415.1 GCA_030631385.1 Candidatus Coatesiibacteriota bacterium
ATGCACTCTGGGGTCGCCGTACACCTCGGAGGTGGATGCGTCCAATAGGCGCGCCCCCCTGGCCAGGGCCAGCTCGATGGCGTTCTTGGTCCCGTAAGCGCAGGTCAGGCATATCTCCACGGGGATTTTCGTGAAGTCCACCGGGCTGGCGGGTGAGGCCAGGTGGTAGATTCGGTCCACCGGGCCGGCGAGCGCCGGGTCCTCGAGCCAGTCCAGCGCCGCGACGTCGTACTCCAGGAGCAGAACGCGGTCGGAGACCTCGGCGAGGTTCTCCCTGCACCCGGTGACCAGGTTGTCCACCACCACGACCGGTCGGCCCGTGTCCAACAGGTACCGGACCAGGTGGCTGCCGACGAAGCCGGCGCCGCCGGTGACTACGACTTTGGGTTTTTTATCCATCGCGCCTAAGGGTGCAATTTTGCCGAGGTCGCTGTCAAGCAGATCGGCCCCCCTCACCCTCCCCTCTCCCCCCAAAGGGGGGCGAGGGGAAAAAACGGGCGGACCTAAAGGTCCGCCCCTACGGGGTTTTAAGGTTGTTTAGCCGTTGTTGCGGGGTCGGGCGAAGGACGTGCGGCCCATGGACTCATAGGCGAACCCTAGCCCGACTACGTCGGCCGGGTTGTAGATGTTGCGGCCGTCCACGATCACCGGTTCTTTTAACAGTCCCTTGACCCGCGCCAGGTCGGCGTCCTTGAACTGGTTCCACTCGGTCACGATCATCAGGGCATCGGCACCGTCGCAGGCGTCGTACATGGTGTTGGCGAAGGAGACCTCCAGACCGTGTTTCTTGATCTCCACCACGGCGGTTTCGTGAGCGATGGGATCGAAGGCGCGGACCTTTCCGCCCTGGGAGAGAATCCCCTCGATGATGACCAGCGACGGCGCCTCGCGCATGTCGTCGGTGTTGGGTTTAAAGGCCAGCCCCCAGAGTGCGATGATCTTCCCCTCGAGGTCCCCGACCAGGTTGTTGAGCTTGGCCAGGGCCCGCTTGGGCTGTTGGGCGTTGACCTCCTCCACCGCGTTGAGGACCTTGAAGTCGTAGCCGAACTGGGCGGCGGTGTCAATGAGCGCCTTGGTGTCCTTGGGGAAGCAGCTTCCGCCGTAGCCCACGCCGGCGTTCAGGAAGTGCCGGCAGAGCCGGTGATCCATCCCCGCGGCATCGGCCACCGCCTCGACGTCGGCCCCCACCAGGTCGCAGATGTTGGCGATCTCGTTGATGAAACTGATCTTGGTTGCCAACAGGGCGTTTGAGGTGTACTTGATCATCTCCGCGGAGAGGCGATCGGTGATGATGATGTTCTTGGTCATGACCCGGTAGAGGGAGGCGACCTTCTCGGCGGCGTAGGGGTCGTTTGAGCCGATGACCACCCGGTCCGGTTCCATGGAGTCGCTGATGGCCGAGCCCTCGCGGAGGAACTCCGGGTTCGAGACCACGTGGAAGGGATTCGATCCCCCGGATTCCCGCTTGATGATCTCGGTGACCATCTCGCCGGTGCCCACGGGAACGGTGGATTTGTTGATGATGATCTTGTCGGGCGTGTTGAGGTGGCGGCCGATGGTGGCGGCGACGGCCCGCACCGCCGAGAGGTCGGCCTCGCCGGAGGGAAGCGACGGGGTTCCCACGGCGATGATGATGATCTCGCTCTTTTCCACCACATCGCCCAGGTCGGTGGTGAAGTCGAGACGCCCCGCGGCGGCGTTGCGGCGAACCATCTCCTCGAGGCCCGGTTCGTAGATCGGGATGCGGCCCTCGTTGAGGGCGTTGATCTTCTCCTCATCTATGTCAACGCAGATCACCTCGTTGCCGAGGTCGGCGAAACAGGTTCCGGTAACCAGGCCGACGTAGCCGGTTCCAACGACAGTAAGCTTCATCAGCTCCTCCGTGGTGGATCGCCGGTCGGGTTTTTTATCTAACCCCCGGCGGCTTATCTGCCAGGTCGAGAGGCCACCGGTCTTTACGGCGGCTGACGCGGGTGAAAGGGGAACGGGCCACCATCACGGGTGGCGCCGCCAGTCAGTCTTTGGGCTTACGGCTTCCGGGCTTGATCGCGAGCACCCCCTCGGCGCATAGAGGGCACTCCTCCGGTTTCCAGATCTTGATCTCCAATTGTGCGAGGCTGACCAGGGACGTTGGCAGCGGGGTGGCGTCGTCGCCCCGCCGGTCCACGATGCAGGCCAGGGCCACCGGCTC
>DAOVLG010000014.1 GCA_030631385.1 Candidatus Coatesiibacteriota bacterium
ACTTCGACGGTGCCACTCATGTTTATGCCGCCGATGTGGACGGCGACGGAGACCGCGATGTTCTTGGTGCTAATCTCAAGGAAATCACCTGGTGGGAGAACCTTGACGGCTCGGGAACCACCTGGACCGAGCACATCGTGGACGGCAACTTCGACGGTGCCGTTCATGTTTATGCCGCCGATGTGGACGGCGACAACGATCTGGATGTCCTCGGCGCAGCCATTTACACCCATTACATCACCTGGTGGGAGGTTACTAGGTTCGCCGACATCGGTAGCCTGACCTCCTCCATCCTGGACAGCGGCGGCAGCGTGGGGTGGGGGGTGGTTGAGTGGATTGACGATGTACCGGCTGACACCTCGCTGACCGCCAAGGCTCGGGCATCCGACAATCCCGACGTGATGGGTGATTGGGTGGAAATCACCGAGGGCGACCTCTCCGACTACCTCCCCGACGGCCTGCGCTACCTCCAGTACCGCGTGACCCTGGACACCGACGACAACGACGTTACGCCGACGTTCAATTGGATAAAATTCTCCTGGAGCGATGACTCGGGCGTCGAGGACGTGGATATATTCGCCTCCTCAGACGACGGCGGCGTCTTAATTGGCTGGGCGATTACCGGCGATACACCCGTTGGATTGCGGGTCTTACGGGAAGCGGATGGGGAGATAACCCCGCTGCACGCGGTTCCCCTGTCCGGTGGGGCGACTAGCTACCTCGACCGCGATGTGACCTCTGGCATCGAGTATCGCTACTGGCTGGAGGTAATTGAAGAGGGTGGGATAGTCTCCTGCTTCGGTCCGACGGAGGCGGTGCGGATCGAGCCGGAGCGTCTGGTTCTCTGGTTGAGCGATCCCTATCCCTCGCCGGCGAGCGACGCTGTTACTTTGACCTTCACGCTGCCCGAGGACGGTAGGGTGGAGCTTTCGGTGTACGACCTTGCCGGGCGCCATGTGGCGACACTGGTTTCGGGTGAATTCACCGCGGGTCGGCACGAGGTGAGCTGGGACAGCTCGACGGTTCCGAGCGGTGTGTACCTCTGCCGCCTCGCCACCGACGCCGGATCGCTCACAAAACGACTCGTCGTGGGAAGGTAGATCAACGGAGATGAAGGAAAAGGCCTCCCCGGCGGGAGGCTTTTCGTTTGGGATTGCTTCTACGGGGGATCCCCCGGTATTCCCAGAACGGCGATTCCGCATTTCGTGGCGGCTCGGGTGAACTCCTCCACCCCGTCGGCGATGAGGGTTTTCCCGCTTTCCAGGGCGATGCACGTCACCCCGGCGTCCTTCGCCAGTTCGAGTGTGTCGGTTCCCACCGTGGGCACGTCGAAGCGGACATCGTGCCCTCCTCCGGCGGCCTTGGCCATCACCAGCCCACCCTTGAAGAGCTTCGAGCTACCCTTGCTCAGCTTCCCCGCCCGGGTCAGGCAGCGGTCGGATCCCTCCAGGGCCTCGACCGCCACCACGATCCCGCCTCGAACGAGGACCGTCTGGCCTATGCCCAGACGAGCGCATTCCAGAGCCAGTCGGAAGCCGAACTGGGCGTCCTCTTTCTCTGTTGGGTTGGGTCCTTTTTTCGTAAGGACCCCCTCGGGGGTGACCAGCTCCCGTAGAACCTCGAGCTGACTGACCACCTCGACCCCCCTCTCTTCGGCCGCCCGGCAGAGGGCCCGCATGATGCCGTGGTCGCTTCTATCCTTGGTCGTGAGCCAGAGCTTCAGCGCCGGACCGTCCAGCTTGAGACCGCTGAAGAGCTTCTCCTTGAGCACCTTGCCCAGGAGGCTGACCTGGCGGACGCCGGTTCCGAGGATGTAGTTCAGGATGTGGCCGATCTGACCGGCGCTGAAGACGACGACCTCTTCGGCCAGCGCCTCCAGCTCCGGCGGTGGACCCCGGGACAGGCTTACCAGGTGGATTCGACCGCCTCGGGCCCGGTGGCTCTTGGCCGCCTCCAGGGGAAGCCTGCCCTTTCCAGCGACGAGGATGAGCGGTTGTTGTGGTTCGTAGCCCATGTTGCTTGTGTTGCGACCGATCAATTATAGTGAAGTAATCATCCGAATCAAGGGGGTTTGATAAATTTATTGCGGTTTAATTGCTTCCTGCCATCTTGTCAGGCGTTAAGTCTTGTGATAGCTTAGCGCACGGTGACCTGATACCGGCCGGATAAATGAAGAAATATCTTCCGCTTCTTTTGATCTTGGCGACGGTCGCCCAGGCCAAGTTCATCGCCGGGGTGGTGGTGGATGCGGCCACCGGGGCGCCGGTGCCCGAGGCCAGGGTGACCATCCTGGACGAGTCGGTTCATACCGATCGAGAGGGCCGGTTCAGGATCAGCTTTGAAGGCTTCGGGGTTATCGAGGTGGAGGTCGGAGAACGTTTCACCCCATTTCGGCGGCCGGTCGGGCGCACCGAGAAGATCACCGTCGCACTCATCCCTGCCGTGGTCCGTCTGGGCGAGGTACCGGTCTCGCTGGTGGATTTTGTACGCGACGCGAGCGCGACGGCGCCGGCGGGCTCCGACACGCGCTGGCGTTTACGCTGGGATTCGCCGGTGCGGGTTTACGTTGATCCCACCCTGGAAGCCGGTATCCTCTCTCTCCTCCGTGAAGCCTTCGCCGGTCCGCGGTTCCCGGTCGCGGAGCCCCTCGATTTTGTCCGCTTCACCGATGAGGAGCTAATGGCGGACGTACTTGTACGTGGTGCTTCGGGTCCGCCGGACCTTTCCCTGACCTACGACCCGCGGACGGGTCGGGTTGTGGGGGGTGTCGCCGGTGTGGGGTCCGGCACCGATCCGGCTAAGCTCAGGCGCTTTTTCGAACGAACCCTGATGCGGCTCCACGGTTTTAACCCCCTCGAAGATGGTGATGCCCGGAAGGCCCTGACCGTCTTGGGGGACGCGCCGGGCTTCACCCGTCTCGACGCCCTCGCCTTGGCGGTGGCCCGAAGGTTGCCGGCGGACACGGAGATGTCCTGGTACGGGCACCGTCTCCTTGTGGACCTCCAGATGCGGCGAAACCGCATCCTCGCTCTGCCCTTCGCGGTCACCTACGAGGATCCCTACATGAGCCACATCGCGGCGGCCACGATGGAGGAGGCGCTGAACGATTACGGTCCCCAGTTCCGCGTCGTGCTGCACCCCGAGCTGCTGGGGCTGGGTCGGTTGGCCGAACAGGAACGACCGGTGCCCGACGGCCTCATCCGTCGGGAGCCCATACGCTTGGAGGAAGCCCTCCAAGCCGCCCGGGGCTTCGAGTGTCGTTTCGTCTTCTGGGGCGAGCTGACCAACTCGGGCAAGAACTCCACCGCCTCCTTCTTCGCCGCGGACGTAACGACCGGTGAGATGATCCTGGAACTGCACGGGGATTTCTCCGACCGCCTCCACTTCCCCCATTTCCTGGCTGACGCCGGTCTGGCCCTTGCCCGGGAGATCGTGCCTCGGGATGACGTCTCCCCGATGGCGAAAGGCGTTCTACGTCTCTATTTCACCAGTCAACACAGCTCGACCTACGTTCACGTTCTGGTTGACGATTCCCTGGCGGCGGTGCTGCACGAGAACTCGGGCGACGTCAAGGTGACCCTTTCACCGGGTCGGCACCGGGTGGAGTTCCGTTACTTTCTGCCCATGCGGCATCTGGGTTGCGTAGTGGGTGTCTTCGCCGGTGACCGCGCCTTCTCGGTGGATATCCAGAGCGGGGCCGCGTCGAGCGTGGCCACCCTCTACGGGATGAACCCCGCGGAGACGGGGCGGGCTTGGAACTACGCCAAGACCAAGATAATCGGTTACACCGGTGAGGTTGAGCTCGAGGAGTCCCACGACCTGATCTCCGAGCGTAAGCTCTGGCTCGATCTGTTTAACCTGGTCGAACGGCTGCGGACGCCGAAGGGGCCGGTTCAGGAGTAACCTCGATCCGGTCTGAGAGCTGGATTTTCCCGTATCCCGGGTTTATAATCAGCGTGCTGGTTTATTCCCGCCCCGGTTGAGATTGAAGGGGCGGTGGAGCATAGGTGTCATTTAAACACAACTTCCACCCACTGCAAAGGGAAGACGATTGATGGACGATCTCCGCGACCGAATCGCCGACGACCGCTCGGGCATCGAGAACAGGCTCGCCCGCCTGATCCCGGGTTACCAGGGCTACAAGGAGCTCAAGACCCGGCGGGACGCCGACCGCCTGCTGCGGGAGCTGCTCGTTCAGCGTCTGGATGTCATCCGGACCAGGCTGCGCGAGATGATCATCACCTTGACCAACAACGGTCTTTTGGAGCTTTTACGGGCCGTGGACGCTCTGGAGAGACGGTTGGAAACGGTGACCGATGCCTTCCACTACGCCGATTACGGTTACTCGGGCAAAACCGATCCGATCAAGATCACCCCGGAGATATTAGACCGGCTGTACGAGTACGACGAGGGTCTGTTGGAGAAGGTCGAGCGCCTCGAGGAGAGCGGCGAGAGGTTGGGTACGGCGGATGCCGATCCGGTGTCGGTGAAGGACGTGCTCCTGGCCTTCGATGCCGAGCTCAAGCGATTCGCCGCCGTGGCCCGCGACCGGAGCAAGGTCCTGGGCGGTATCGAGCTGTAGGGTGAGGGTCGCCGTAACCAGCCTCGGCTGCAAGCTCAACGCCTTTGAAGCTGAGGCCACCCTGGGCGCCTTCATCGAGGCCGGTTACTCACCGGTCGGGTTCGGGGAGCCGGCGGAGGTATGCGTAGTCCACACCTGCACCGTTACCGGGAGGGCCGATCACCGCTCGCGCAATCTGCTGCGCAGGGCCGCCGGAACCGTCACAAAAGGGGGGAGGGTCGTTGCGGCGGGTTGCTACGCCGCCACGGACCCCGATGAGCTGGCCCGGATTCCCGGGGTGACCGACGTGATCCCCCAGGTGGGGGTGGATGTTTTTCGGGTTCTGTCTGGTGAGACATCGTCAGAGGACCGCTGGCTCGATCTGGTCGGCGGCTTTTCGCGTCACACCCGAGCCTTCCTAAAGGTTCAGGATGGTTGTAACGGCTCCTGCAGCTACTGCAAGGTTCGTTTGGCCCGGGGGGAGGCCCGGAGCCGTCCGGTCCCTGACGCCAGGGCCGCCCTGGAGCGCCTGGTCGCCGCCGGACACCGGGAGGTGGTCCTGACCGGGGTTCACCTGGGTTCCTGGGGGACAGATTCAGGCGCCGATCTGACCGACCTGCTGGCAGCGCTCCTCGAAACGCCCGGCCTCGCCCGCCTCCGCCTCTCCTCCGTCGAGCCCAACGAGCTCACCGCCGGGCTCATTGATCTCATCGCTTCCACACAGGGCCGCATCGCCCCGCACCTCCACCTCCCCCTCCAATCCGGCTCCGACGATGTCCTCGGTTGGATGAACCGGCGGTACACCGTCGCCGAGGCCCTGGGCAACGTCAGCTACGCGAGGAAGTGCATTCCCCGGCTGGGTCTGGGGCTGGACGTCATGGTCGGCTTCCCCGGCGAGAGCGAGGACGATTTCGAGCGAACGGTAAAGGCCGTTGAGGAGTCCGGGGCCGGTTACCTCCACGTTTTCTCCTTCTCGCCCCGGCCGGGCACGGCGGCGGTTGATTACGCCAATCAGATTCCCAACGAGACGAAACGTGAGCGGTCCCGGATTCTGCGGTCGCTTTCCGCCGAGCTGGCGCACCGCTTCGCCCTAGAAAACGTCGGCGGTGAGGTTCGGCTTTTGGTCGAAAGAAGGCGTAAATCTTCGGAGGCTCAGGTAGGCGTCACCGGGAACTACCTGCGTGGCGAGCTCGTTGATGCTCCCGATGACCTGGGCGGGCGTCTGATTCTTGGGAAGGTCGAAGGCCTGCACCCCGACCCGGCGCTCGCCCGACCCGACCACGGCCCGGCGACGGTGCTTATTCGTTACTTGGAGGCTCTTGCCTAAGAGTAGCGTGGAGAGGTTTAGCTAATGAGTGTAGAACAGGTTATGCGGCGGGGTGCTCAAGACCCGCTTCTACGTCTACTGGTCCCCGGGTATTTTTCGTAGGGCGGCCCCTCTGCGGGCCGCCGCATATATCCCAAACAGGGCGGGCTGTAGAGGCCCGCCCCTTCATTTAAACAAGGGGTTAAAACCCCTTGTCTTAGTGTGTTGTGGGAACGACCAGCGGGAGCGTGTACGCGGCCAGCGCACGGTGCTGAACCCGAGTTACGCGATGTAAACTTATAGTAATTCAATTATTAACGCCGCATACGCGACAAATTGTATTTTTATACAAAAAATCTTTTCGTGAGGCCGTGTCCAGCTTCGAGCTGGCGCTCCTTCTAAACAACACAAACGTACTGAACTACCTACACCAAACACGCCTCGGCTAGTCCGAAATGGACAGGTAATCACTTTATTTTTGTATAATGCCGTCTCGATTAGTTCGATGAGGGCAGACCGTGGTCCGCAGAGAGAACATCGTCCTGGACGCCCCGCACCTGAACGGAAACATCGTCCGTCTGGCGCTGCCCGCCGTGGGGGAGATGCTCCTCCACACCCTGGTCGGCGTGATAGACACGATCATGATCGGCCAGGCGCTGGGTAAGGAAGGCGTGGCCGCCGTGGCCCTGGGCGGCGGGGTGGTGTGGCCGTTGCTCTTCCTGTTGACCAGCGTGGGGGTGGGCTCCACGGCGGTGGTGGCTCGGCTGTGGGGTCAGCGGAATTACGACGATGCGCGCTTCATCGGCGGCCAGTCCATGCTGATCGCCGGAGGGTTCGGCCTCTTTATCACCGCGACCAGCGTCTTCCTGCTACCCGTTCTGCTATCCATTTACCACGCCGAGCCGGGGGTGATGACCAACGCCAACGCCTACGTCCGTATCCTGGGCCTGGCCGGGCTGCCCTGGGTGATTACCATGGTCGGGTCCGCGGTGATGCGCGGCTTCGGCGACAACGTCCGGCCCCTCATCATCACCCTGATCGCGAATATACTCAACATCGCCCTGAACTACGCCCTCATCTACGGCCTGGGGCCCATCGAGCCGATGGGGGTCCGGGGGGCGGCCCTCGGCACCGCGCTCTCCATGACCGTCGCCGGGATCGCCACCCTGGTCATCCTCTACGCTGGATTTTCCAAGGCCAGGCTCAGGGTAAGTGAAACGGTCCGTCCCGATTGGTCCGCCATCCGCCGCATATTCCACGTGGGCACCCCGGCCATGCTCGAACAGGGGGTGTTCCGGATCGGACACATCGTCTCGGTCTGGATCGTGAGCCAGCTCGGAACGGTGGCCCTGGCGGCCAACATGGTTTGCATGCATGTGGAGAGCCTCTCGTTCATGCCCGGCTGGGGGTTGGCCATCGCCTCCACGACCCTGGTGGGTCAGTATCTGGGGGCGGGGGAGCCCGAGCTGGCCGAGAGAGCCGGCCGGCGCTCGGCGTTCTACGCCATGATTCTCATGGGGGTCATGGGGGTGGTCTTCGCCCTTTTTGCCGAGGACCTGGTCGGTGTGTTCATCAAAGAGGGCGCATCCGGGGTCAAGCTTTTGGGGGAGGGCGCGGCGCCCTTCGTACACACCGGGGAGGGTTGGTTCGAGAAGATCCCCGCCCTCTTCCCCCCGGCGCCTCTGGGACGGGTGGTGCCGATCGGGGCGGTGCTCATCACCATCGCCGCTCTGGAGCAGCCGGCCCTGGCCGTAATGATGACGATGATGGGCGGTCTGCGCGGGGCCGGTGATACCCGCTGGACGTTGGCCCTGGCCGCCATCACTTTCTGGGGTCTGCGGATTCCCCTGGCCCTTCTGGCCGTGTTCGTCTTTAAATGGGGGATCATCGGGTACTGGTCCGTGGCCGTATTTGGGTTTTACGTGCGCGCCGGATTGGCGTACTGGCGTTTCTCGGGCGGCAAGTGGAAGCTGCTGAAGGTATGAGGGTCTGCGGTTTCAGCTTCGTCCGGAACGCCCTGGTGAACGACTACCCCGTCGTGGAGGCGGTGCGGAGCGTCCTGCCGCTGTGCGACGAGTTCCAGTTGGTGGTCGCCGATTCCACCGATGGCACGCTGGATTATCTCGAGGGTGAGCTGGACGACCCTCGGGTCTTGATTACCACGGCGCCCTGGGACGAGTCGCTGCGTACCGGGGGCAGGATTCTGGCACGATTGACAAACGTGGCCTTGGAACGTGCTGAGGGTGATTGGGGGGTTTACATCCAGGCCGACGAGGCGATCCACGAGCGCTACCACCCGGCAATCCGGTCCTGCATGGAGCATTACCTCGAAGATGACCGGGTCCAGGGGCTCCTCTTCCGCTTCCGCCACTTCTACGGCGGTTACCGCACCATCCATACCGGACGCAAGTGGTACCGGCGCGAGGTGCGGGTGATCCACCTCGGGATCGGCCTGAGGTCCTGGGGCGACGCCATGGGCTTCCGCTTCCCCGACGGTGGCAAACCGGGGGTGGTCTGGGCCGCCGACGCCGAGGTATTCCACTACGGCTGGGCGCGCACGGAGGAGACCTTCCGGGTGAAACAGAAGAGCTTCACCCGGCTCTACGTGCCCGACGACTCCGAGCTCGGGGACCATCTCACCCAGCCCGGCGAACCGGTCTACCGTAACTCACGCTACATCGTCCCCTTCACCGGGACACACCCGGCGCCGATGCTGCCCCGGATAGCCGTTGCCGGCGGGCCTGACCGGTTGGGAGGACCGTTAACCGACTCGCCGGGAAGGAGGCTGCTGGAGTGGGTGGAGCGCCGTCTGCGGGTGCGCTTCGGCGAGCCTCGTAACTTCCGCCTGTTGGGCGGTAAAAGAGGTCTCCCGGGTTACCCGGCGGGCCCCCTGCCCTTCGATTCCCCGCCGACGGTTTAATCGCCCGGTCGCCCCCAGAAGGGCGACGCTACGCAACCCCGCCTTAATGATACGATCAACCGACGTAATGCGTGGGCTCTATAGCCCCGCCCGGTCGCCCGTGGAAGGGCGACGCTACATTGCCCACAGCCCATACCTCACAATATCAACACTATACGCGGTCTGTAAAACAAACCACATCTGTAACCCGTTGATAATACAATGCATAACTCTAACTCCTTGATATTTATACCGAACATTTGTTCGCCATGTTTAAGTGTTGTAATATCAGTCTGTTGTGCACATTCTCAACCCCGGCGATCCAGCCATTGTGGATAAATAAACGGTCCGCAGAATCGGTTGTTCGGTCTTTTGGTGTTATAAAATCATAAGTATCGTGTAACACGATGATATTAAACAGCTTACTCACAACACAGTAAGTCTTTGTATTTCAAGAGGATACGGCACGAAAAAATATCGTTTGTTATTGATTAGTTTAATAAACTGGACTGTACTAAAAACCGGTATGTGAAACATACCGTTTTTCGCTCGTATCCGCCGGTGGCTTTTAGAGGTAGTAGAGGTTCAGATAGATGAAGCCTTTCACGTCGGGTTCCAGTCCTTCTCGGCCCAGGGGGAAGGCGATGGGCACCTCGAGGTGGATTGAGAACCAGTCGGTGAATCGCGCGGTTATCCCAGGCTCGAAGGTGATGGAAAAAACGCCCTCGGGCCCCGTACCCTCACCCGAGGTCAGGACGTCCCAGGGTGCCTGGTGGTACTCGGCGCCCAGGAATACGGTTATGTAGAAGTTTTGCCGGGTGAAGTTGGAGCGCCACCCCGAGAGGATGCCGAGCCGCGGATTCCAGTCCTCGTGGATCGAGGAGTAGAGATAGGACGCGCGTCCGCCGACGTAGAACCAGTGGTCGTAGTAACCTAAGTCCAGGCGGGGGCCGATGTTGAGATAGCCTAGTAAGGCCGGGGCGACGTTGAGGTTCACCCCCCCCTTCACCTCGAGCCCGTTCCTTCTACCCGCCGTCAGGGGCGACAGAAGAGCCAGGGCAACCAAACCGACTAGTATTCTTCGCATCCCTCACCACCGGATGGCACGTGGAACCGCCGTCTTTCCGGTTTTCTTTATTGGGGTTGGCTGTTCGCTACCTCTTCTCTTCGGGGGGCTTGTGGGGGAACTTCGATTCGGGCTTGGTGTCGGCCTTTACCTCGGATTTGGCCTTCTGTTCGCCGCGTCCGCCCGACTTCCACAGGTCTCCCAACGCGGTAAGGCGATTCTTGTACCCCTCGGACTTACCCATGTCTATGAAGCCGTGAAAGATCGCCTTCTCCGCGATGGTGAGCGACTCGGTGCGCACGTCACCGATGATCTCCGCGGTCTCCTCGATCTCGGCGGACATCGGCGAGATGAGGTTGCCGTGGATCTTCCCACCGATGACGCTGCGGTTGGCCTCTATCTCGGCGGTAACCTCGGCGGAGCGGCCCACGTAGAAAGCATCGCACTTGATGGTGCCCTTGAAGATGCCGTCTATGCGCAGACTGCCCTGAACCGCGATGTTACCCTCGAAGATCGTGCCCTCACCGACGATGGAGTGCACGCCGGAGGATCCGCGGTCGTACCTTTTCTCTTCCTTGGCCATCAGACCTCGCTTTACTAGGATGGCTGTCGTTGGTGTTTGTTATTCCTCTAAAAACGGCGCCGGATCAATGGGGACGTCGTCACGCCGGATCTCGTAGTGCAGGTGGGGGCTGGTGCTGGCGCCGGTGTTGCCGGAGAGGGCGATGCGCTGTCCCCTTTCGACCGTGTCGCCGACCCTGACGAAGAGTTTGGAGTTATGCCCGTAGATGGTGGAGTAGCCTGAGTCGTGGCTGATGACCACCTTCATGCCGAAGTGCCTGTCCTCACCGGCGTAGACCACCACACCGGCGGCGGTGGTGGTGACGGGCCTGCCCTCGTCGCAAGCGATGTCGATGCCGGAGTGCTTCGAGTCCCCGGCGGGAATGAAGCCCCGGGTAATCCAGCCACGGAGCGGCCATCCCTTGGGTGTGGAAAGTCCTCGAGCCGCCGTGGAAGCGACGTAGGCCGCCAGCTCGCCGGTCCTTCCCGCAGAAGGGCCGGTCGGGATGTGGGTTGTCGCTTCTCCGGTCAGTTCGGTCGCTTCGGGCTCCTCGCCCGGCACGTAGGGCGCCGCCGAGGTGAGGATCCTCTCCGCTTCGGCACGCCGTTCCTCGGCCAGATCGATCCCCAGCATGACGCGCAGACGGCCGATGATCTCCTCACCGGCGGTTACCTCTCGCTCCAGTTCCTCGACCAGGGACAGCTCCTCCCGGAGCTGTTCGTTCTCCACACGCAGGCGTTTCAACTCGACGATGTTGAACTGGTCCATCCCCAGGGTTATCCCGAAGGATAGAAGGACGGTGATGACAATCGCGGCGAGGGCGACCAGGGTCACCAAGGAGGCGCCAATTATTACGGCGTTCCTCTTGAATCTGGTGAACCGGTATAGCCTGGGCCTGCCCGTTGAGCGGGGGACGATGTGAATTTCCCACTCTGGTTGCTTCTTGCCCATGGGGATAAGTGCGATCGGCTGCGCCGAATATCTACGTTTTAACTCAGCGAGGCAAGGGGGTTGAGACAAGGGGTTTAAACCCCTTGTTTAACGATGACTGTGGTTCACCCTAGCCGGATGAGCGGCCGGTCAGCTTTTCGATGATCCCGGCCAGCTCGTCGGGGGAGTAGTACTCGATGATGATCCGGCCCCGGCCGGATTGGAGGTGCCTGATCTTCACCTGCGTGCCGATCCGGCGCATCAACTCCTCCTCGAAGAGGACGAGGTTTGGATCGCGAACCGTCTCGGGCCTGGGCAAGGTGTTCAAACCCCTTGTTTCAGACTGTGTTTCCGGCAGGGGCCTGGCCGCGAGAGTCTTCCGGCCGGCGATGAGCGTCTCCAATTCCCGGACGGTCAAGCCTTTCTCCGCCGCCAGCTCGCCCAAGGTCTGGGCCATCTCGGGCGCCTCGACTACGGTAAGCGCCCGGCCGTGGGCCGGGGTCAGCAGCCCCGCATCCAGAAGTTCCTTAATCTTTTCGGGGAGCTTCAGCAGTCGCAGGGTGTTGGAAACGCGCTCCCGGGATACGCCGAGCGTTCTCCCCAGCTCCCTCTGAGTGAAGCCGAACCGCTCGATTAGGTCCCTGAGGCCCCGGGCCAGCTCGATGGGGCGAAGGTCCTCCCGCTGTAAGTTCTCCAGAAGGGCCAGGGTGAGCGCCTCGGAGTCCTCCACCGGGCGGACGATGACGGGGACGCTATCTAATCCGGCCAGCTTGGCTGCGCGCAACCGCCGTTCCCCGGCGATGACCTCGTACCGACCCTCATCACCGGGCTTGGGACGGACGAGGAGCGGTTGGAGGAGCCCCTTGGATCGAATGGAGTCGGCCAGGTCGGCGAGCGATTTTTCGGGGAAGCTCCTCCGGGGCTGGAAGGGGTTCGCCTCGATCAGCTTGACTTCGATCTCACCCTCGTGCGGCACCGGTGTTTCGTTGGCCAGGTCGCCGATCAGGCTGTCCAGGCCCCGAGCCAGTCCGCGCCTGGGTTTCCGAGCGCTCATCGCACCCCCGCCGGTTGGGCTAGCATCTCCCGGGCCAGGGCGATGTAACTCTGGGCTCCCTTGCTGGCCAACGCGTACTCGATGGTCGGCATCCCGTGGCTGGGCGCTTCGGAGAGCCGTACGTTGCGAGGGATGACGGTCTGATAGACCTTGCCCTTGAAGTGCTTGCGGACCTGGTCCTCGACGTCGGCGGCGAGGCGGGTCCGTTGATCGTACATCGTGAGGAGGAAACCCTCGATCTCCAGGGGGTGGCCGAGACGCTTCCGGACGTACTCCACCACCCTCAGAAGTCGGGTCAGACCTTCCAGGGCGTAGTACTCGGCCTGGACCGGGATCAGGATGCTTCGTGCCGCCAGGAGGGCGTTGAGGGTTAAAAGCCCCAGGGACGGCGGGCAGTCGAAGAGGATGAGGTCGAAGCCGGTCAACCGGTTCACCGCTTTTGATAGCCGGTATGGCGCGTCCTTGGCGTGCAGGAGGTCCCGCTCCAGGCTGATCATCTCCGGCACGCTGGGCGCCAGGAAGAGGGATTCTGTGTCGGTGGGCCGGATCGCCTCCTCCAATCCGGCGCGATCGAGGAGGGCGTC
>DAOVLG010000274.1 GCA_030631385.1 Candidatus Coatesiibacteriota bacterium
GATGGGACACTCATCCCCCTGGAGGCCATCTACGAAAGCGAATACGTGGACCCCGGGGCGGAGGTTCATCTGGCTCCGGAGATCTACGAGGGCGAGCTGGCCACGCTCATCTTCCAGATCAGGCTCTACCACTTCGTCTACCCCGACGATGAGAGGGAAGACTACGCCTCGGTGGAGTTCGCTCCCACGTGGTACGGCTCCGAGTTCGTCCGGGGGACCAAGGATCTGACGGTGAAGATCGTTTTCCCGCCGGGCGTCACCCCCGAGGAGACGGTATACCATCAGCGGGAGTTCGATTACACCGCCGCCATCGGTGAGGGGGAGGACCAGCAGCTCGTTTTCGTCTGGCACGATCCTTATGCGTCCACCGGTTACCAGAGCGAGAACGTGGGGGTCAGTTTCCCGCGAAAATACCTTGCCGACGACGCTGTTTATGAAACCAGCGCCATCGAGGAGTTTTTCAAGGGGCTCTGGGCGTTCATCGTCGGCATCATCGTGACGTTCGGTTGGTGCCTGGTGCCCATCGTCTTCTTCGTTCTCTCCGCGCTCTTCTCCTTCGTCGGTCGTCGTCGCCGAAGGCTTCAGTATCTGCCCCCCTCGGCCTCCGTGGAGGGTATCGGGATCAAGCGCGGCCTGACCGCCGTCGAGGCGGGAATCGTTCTCGAGCTGAAGCTGGACCGGATCCTGAACCTGGTCATCTTCGGCCTGTTGAAGAAGGGACGGCTCGAGGTCACGATGCGCGATCCCTTGGGGTTGAGGGAGCTTCCCGCGCCGCAGCCCCTGGGCGCCGACGCGGGAACGGTTAAGCTACGCCCCTACGAGATGAGGTTCTTCGAGGCGCTTCGGGACGATGGCACCGTGGATCGGGCCAAGATTCGCAAGATGTTCGTAGACCTGATCAACGGCGTCAATAAGAAGATGAAGGGTTTCTCTCGGCGGGATACGAGGGATTATTACCGCTCCATCATCGAGAAGGCCTGGCTGCAGGTTGAACAGGGCGGTAGCGGTGAGCTTAGGATCGAGAACTGGGATCGAGATCTGGAGTGGGTGATGATGGACGACGACTTCGATGGGCGCACCCGGCGCGCCTTCGACGATGTAGTCGTCGTGCACGCTCCCCGTTGGTGGGGTCGCTACTACGGCGGCGCCCCCTCCACGGGCGGAACGGGTGGTGTCCCGGGGCGGTCTGGTGCGCCGGATCGCCTGCCGACCCTCCCCGGCTCGCGGTTTGCCAACGATGTGGCTGGGGGGGCGACCTCCTTCGCCAGCTCGATCATGGGCGACGTCGGCTCCTTTACCGGTGGCGTGACCTCGGTGACAAACCCTGTCCCGGTGAGCACCTCCTCGGGAGGCCGGTTTGGCGGTGGAGGAGGTGGGGAATGCGCCTGTGCCTGCGCCGGGGGTGGGAGGTAGGACGAGGCGGGATGGGTGAACCGGTCGGGGTTTTCGTTTACGGGACGTTGAAGGGCGGCGAACGCAACGCCGCTCTTGTTATACCGGTCTCACGTCGTCCGGCCGCATTAAAAGCGGGGCGTCTGTACCATCTGCCACCGCCGGCGGGGTATCCGGCCCTCTACCTGGACGGACCGGGGCCGATCCGTGGTGAGCTGTTGCGGTTCACCGACGGGGCAACCCTCGAAGCGCTAGACCGGCTGGAGGGGTACGCCGGCCTTTTTCTCCGCTCCGTGGTAAAGGTTGTGTGCGACGGTGCCTGCGTCTGCGTTTGGGTTTATCACTTTCCCCCAGACCGTCCGGTCCCCCCGGGCGCCGAGGAGGTAAACGGAGGCGACTGGCGCTCCTCCGATTACGTGTGATTCACTCTCCGTCGCGCGTCATCAGGAGCAGGCTGACCAGGATCGTCAGCAGGCTGAACCATCCCAGGTAGACCGAGATGCTGTAGAGGAGGGGGCTGGTCAGGTCGAAGACGGGCAGGAGTTCCGAGGCGAACCAGGCTGTGCAGCCGATGGTCAGAACGAGAAAGGGGAAGGTGCGCCTCTTACTCCAGACCAGCACCGCGGCGACGGCGATGAGGAAGGTGAGGATCTTAGGCAGGTATTGGGTGAGCAAGGACCCTCCGACGGTTGGCGCGTTGCTTGTTCCGATTATAGCAATTTGCTATAATTCTTTTTGGGGTGCCGTTTTTGATGTCGGCCTGGAAAACTGACTGAAACCGAAGGGGAGGTCTGATGATAACCATAAATCTGGTTGCAATTTTTGAGTGGGTAGTCGTCATTCTGGCTGCCGGTGCCGGTGTTCTCGGTCTCATCGCCTGGTTCTCGACGGGGGACATCAACATTGCCTTTCTGGGCATAGCTACTCTTCTTCTGGCGCTGTGTTTCATCCTACCGATCTTTGAGGTTGACATCAAGATCCTGAACTACATAACCATGATCGGCGCGCCGCTCTTCTACATCGTCGGTTTTGTTCTGACGATGAAGCACAAGTAACGGGTGATCCGATGAGTCCCGGCGGCGCTTTCAATTGGGTGTTGGTGGCGCTCTCCGGTATCGCCGCGGCCGTCGGGATCGCCGCGTTGGTTCGTCATCGTGGACCGGCCCGCTTTTTTCTGGCCCTGACGGCGGTTTTCCTCTTCGCCGTCTTCTTGATACCGACGTTGCTCTACGCCCCATTCTCCGGCGAGCAGCAGCTCTTGGGTCCCGAGGTGGTGGTGGAGCTGGAAAGGACGACCGGGACCGTATTCGAGATCGTACCTATCCTGTTGGTTCTCACCCTCGCGGCGTTCCTCACCGGTTTAACGCTTCTTCTGTTAAAAAGGGAGTAGTTGCCTGATTTGTTAAAAAAAGGGTGGTTAATGCCGCCCTTTTTCTATAAAATACCGTATTAATTCCTTCTTCATGTCGATTTCTAAGGGATTCGCGGTTTGTATATTACGATCGTTTGGGCCTTTTTTTTAATTAAAGGATCATCACCAATCATGAACCGCGGTATCGCACTATTTATGCCGTTCGCAGTGCGAAGGTGTATGTATCCGCCGGCATATGATGGTGTGATGCGGCGGATGGCGGTGAGTTTGACCGGCAGGTCAAATGCTCGCGATGCAGCTAACGTTACCAATACCGCTGAGGCGGTGGCACAGGTTTTTGCAGGAGGGGACCCGGCGAACCTCTTCGAGGCCTATTTTGCGCAAAAACTGTGCCACCGCCAGCGAGGGACACTTGAGCTCGACCGAAAAAGACGATGGGTGGCGCTTGGCGGGGCGATTAAGGCCGACATCCCTCCAGACTAAAGTACTGACAGCAATGAAACAAGGCTTACAGTTGACCCTTACGTCTGGCTCGAACGCAGTTTCCGTTCGTTTATCCGAGAGAGGACGCTTAGATTCAACCACCGAAACGACCCGGATATGCTACCCTATCTGAAAAACATCCTCCTTAGTTCATGAACGTGTGTGATGCCTTAATTTTAA
>DAOVLG010000357.1 GCA_030631385.1 Candidatus Coatesiibacteriota bacterium
CACAGAGGGCCGCCCCTACGTTGAGACAAGGGGTTAAAACCCCTTGTCTTGGTGTATCGCGGGAGCGACCAACGGGAGCGTGTACGCGGCCAGCGCACGGCGCTGGTGCGGAGGGGGGCTCCTTCTAAACGATCCAAACGTGCTAAACTACCTCGGGGGCGCACTCCTACGCTGATCCAATGCAGGATGATGATTCCTATAAAAAAGAGCCGCCCATGGTAAGAGACACCCTCCGTACCAGGTTCTTCGGCGCCCTGGGGCGCTTCGCCTATCGCCGTCGCTGGTGGATCATCGCCGGCGCCGTCATCCTCACCCTCATCGGCGGATACCTGGCCTCCAGGCTCGAGATCCGAACGAACCTCACCGAGATCATGCCCGAGGACAATCCTCAGGTGGTGGCCTTCTCGGAAATTATCGAGCGTTACGATTCGGCCAACTTCGTAACCGTGGTCATCCGGGGCGGGGATACCTCGCTGATGACCAGCTTCGCTGACCACTTGGCCCCCCGCCTGGCCGCGATGGACGGGTACGTCCGCTGGGTCAACTACCGCCTGGACGACGAGTTCGCCTCCCGCCACGGCCTGATGCTTACCTCTGTGGACGATCTTTCCGACCTGCTCCCCTTCTTCACCTCTTCGGTGCTCGGTGACGCTCTGCGGGAGCTCAACGACTCCCTCGAGAAGACCTACGTTGGCGGTGGAATCGAGAGCCGGGAGCGCGAGAGCGACGCCGTGATGCGCATCGAGGGCATGTACCGTTTCGCCTCCACCATCGGCGGGTATGGGACCGGTGCGTTAACGGGCGATCCCGACGAATCAGCTCGCCGGGCGGTCCGGGAGCTCTCCCTCGGTGAGCCCTACATCTTCTCCGCGGACCGGAGCCTCCTTCTAATGTGGCTCCAGCCCACCTTCTCCATTGATGAGGTGGACCGGGTGGTGGAGGCGATCAACGCCCTCGAGGGGGTGTGCAAGGCTGCGGCGCGGGAGGAGCCCTTCGCGGGAAAAATCGAGGTGGGACTGGCCGGGGCTCTGGCGCTCTTGCGCGACGAGTACGAGGCGGGTATGGGCGACATGGCCTGGTCCACCATCGCCGCCATGGTGCTCGTTCTGTTGGCCCTGATCGGTTTCTTCCGCATCGTCGTCGCCCCGCTCCTGGCCGGCATCCCGCTGATGCTCGCCCTGGTGTGGTCCGCCGGGGCCATGCAGCTCTATTCGGGCAATCTCAACCTGTTCAGCATGTTCTTCACCGTCTTCATCGTCGGCCTGGGGATAGACTATGCGATCCACATCCTCAGCGGGGTGAACGAGGCCCGCGGCAAGGGGCTTTCGATGGAAGAAGCCCTGGCGGACGGGCTCCAGCACAGCGGAATGGGTATCCTCACCGGGGCGCTCACCACCGCGGCGGCCTTTTTCTCCATGCTCGCCGGCGAGATGCGCGGCGTCCAGGACCTGGGCTTCATCAGCGGCGTCTCGATCATCCTGGCCCTGGTGGCTATGCTCCTCGTGCTGCCCGCCCTGCTGGCCGTCCGGGAAAATTTTCGGGAGAAGCGTGCCAAGAAGCGGGGCGTCGAGGTAAAGCTGCCCCGGGGTCTGGCGGTGGAGCTGCCGCTGTTGGGCCGCTTGGGACGCGCAATAGACCGCAGGCCCTGGCCCTTCGTCGTTGTCGGCCTCGTTCTCGGGGGTGGGCTCCTCTTTGCCGCCATCACCGGCACCGAGTTCGACTGGAACATCTACAACATGGAGCCCAAGGGGCTGGAGTCCATCGAGCTGGCCGGGCTCATCGAGGAGCACTTCGACCTATCGCCCGACTATTCCCTGGTGGTGGCCGACTCGGTGGAGCGCTCCCGGGAGGTCTACGACGGGCTGAAGAACAAGGGCTACGTGGGGGAGATAGACTCGGTCTCCCGCTTCATCCCCGAGGAAGCGGATCAGTTGGAGCGGTCGCCCCTGGTTCATGGGATCAACGCTACGGTGGCCTCCTGGGAGGAACCGCCGCAGGTGACAGCCGAACAGTTGTTCGGCCTGGCCGATGAGCTGGAGCGGCTCCAGCTCAACCTCCTCGAACTGCGGGTGATCGCCGAGACCTCGGTGCGCACCGAGCTTCAGGAGCGCTGCGAACTGCTCAGTGGATACAACCAAGAGATCAAACCGCTCCCGGAGTTGGCCGTCGCCCTACGCGCCGATCCGGCGGGCGCCGCCCATCGGTTATCCGGCTTCCAGCGGGCCTACTACGCCGCGGAGCGGGACTGGCTCCTGGGTACCGGCGGCGAGCCGGGCTTCGCCAACCCGGCCCGTATAACCGAGGCCGACCTCACCCCCCAGATGCGCTCCCGCTACCTGAGCCGGGACGGCAGCCGCTATCTGGTGACCATCTTCCCCCGCTTCGACCTCTTCGAGGACCAGGACCGCCTGCGAGCCTTCGCCGACGGGGTGGGGGCGGTGGAGCCGGAGAGCGTCGGCACGCCCCAGCTCTTCCTCACCATGATTGACGAGGCCGGGGAGGACGGCGAGCTGGCCACCCTCATCGCCCTCGGCGCGATTCTTTTACTCCTGCTCCTGGACTTCCGCAAGCTGCACACGGCGCTTCTGG
>DAOVLG010000325.1 GCA_030631385.1 Candidatus Coatesiibacteriota bacterium
AAGCGGGAGATTGGCAAGCTCGCTTACGTAGCGGGCGGTCTCGGTTAGGAGAGCCAGCTGTACATCGGACACGCAGTCGTAGCCCAACTTTAGCTTGAGCGCGGGAATCACCGAGCACAGGTTGGCGTTCCCGCAGCGCTCCCCGTAGCCGTTGATCGTCCCCTGCACATGGACCGCGCCGGCGGCCACGGCAGCGATCGTATTGGCGACCGCCATCTCGGAGTCGTTGTGAGCGTGGATTCCGAGCGAGGCGTCGATCTCCTCCTTAACTACGGCAAAGACCTCCGCCACGGTCGCCGGGATGGCACCCCCGTTCGTGTCGCACAGGACGATCACGTCTGCCCCGGCGTCGCGCGCTGCTCGGAGGGTATCGAGGGCGTAGCCGGGGTCGGCCCGGTAACCGTCGAAGAAGTGCTCGGCGTCGTAGATCACCTCCCTCCTCGCCCCCTTTAGGTAGGCAACGGTCTCGGAGATCATGCGCAGGTTCTCCTCCGGATCAGTATCGAGGACGCGCTTCACCTGGGCGTCCCAGCTCTTCCCAAACACGGTGACAGCGGACGTCCCGGCGGAGAGGAGGGCCTTTGAGTTCTCGTCCTCCTCCACCATGGCACCGACGCGACGCGTGCTCCCGAACGCGGTAACGACCGCGTTCTCCAGCCGCAGCTCCCCCATACGAGCGAAGAACTCCATGTCCTTCGGGTTGGAGCCGGGCCATCCCCCCTCGATGTAGCCGATCCCCAGCCGGTCGAGGGCGGCGGCGATCCGGAATTTGTCCTCGACGGAGAACGAGATCCCTTCTCGTTGCGCCCCATCGCGCAGGGTCGTGTCGTAGAGTATGATCCTCATCCCTTCACCGGGGTCAGCCAGCCGTGCCGGTCCAGGACCTTCCCCTCCACGATCCCGAAGAACTCCTCCATCAGCCTGGTCGTCACCGGCCCCCGCTTCCCGCTCCCGAGGGCCACCCCGTCCACCGACCGGATCGGGGTGATCTCGGCGGCGGTCCCACAGAAGAACGCCTCGTCGGCGAGGTATAAGACCTCGCGCGGGAGGGACGCCTCGTGCACCGGGATCCCGAGGTTCCCGGCCAGGGTCATCACGCAGCGACGGGTGATCCCGTCGAGAATTGAGTTTGCGAGCGACGGGGTGTACAGCTCACCCCGCTTCACGATGAACACGTTTTCCCCGCTCCCCTCGCTCACGTACCCGTTGATGTCAAGGGCGATCCCCTCGCGGTAACCATGGTCGGCCGCCTCCATGGCGATAAACTGGGAATTGATGTACTGTCCGCCGAGCTTAGCCGCCGCCGGGTAGGTGTCCGGGGCCATCCGCCGCCACGAGCTCACCCCGACGTCGACCCCGTTTTCCAAGGCGTCCTGACCAAGATATTTCCCCATCTCCACCGTGATCACGCTCATGTGCGTCGGGCAGCTCCGCCCGTCGACCACGAACGTCTCCCACCCGCGGAAGACGATCGGTCGGATGTAGCAGGAGGTGTGCCCGTTGGCAATGACAATCTCCATGATCGCCCGGCGGACCTCATCCCGCGGGTACGGAACCTTCAGCCGGTACACCCGACACGAGTTCCACAGCCGGTCGAGGTGGGCGTCCAGGCAGAAGACCGCCGGGCCGGTGGGAAGGCTGTACGCCCTGATCCCCTCGAACACGCTCGACCCGTACTGAATCACGTGTGCCGCCACGTGGACGGTAGCCTTCTCCCACGGGACCAGCCGCCCGTCAAACCACACCTTCTCCGATTTCTTCATCCTATCCTCCTTTCTTTGATGCTCTGCCGAGTGTAGGGGACGAGTCCCCCGGCGCGGATGATCTCCAGCATGAACTCCGGGTATGGGGCCGTCCGATAGATTTCCCCGGTAATTAAGTTATGGATAAGCCCCACTTCGATCTCCACCTCGAGTTCATGCCCCTTCTCCGCTTCCTGGACCGCCTGCGGCGATTCCAGGATGGGGAGTCCAATATTGATCGCATTCCGGTAGAAGATGCGGGCGAAACTAGCCGCGATTACGCACCCCACCCCGGCCCCTTTGATGGCGAGCGGGGCATGCTCGCGCGACGAGCCGCATCCAAAGTTCTCCCCGGCGAGGATGATGTCCCCAGGCCGGACCGAACCGACGAAGTCCGGATCGATATCCTCCATGCAGTGTTTTGCCAGCTCCTCCGTAGTCGAGACGTTCAGGTAGCGGGCGGGGATGATGACGTCAGTATCCACGTTATCCCCGTATTTCCAGGTCCTTCCTCTGATCCTCATCAGACGACCTCCTCCGGCCCGATGATTCGCCCGGCGATCGCCGACGCCGCGGCGACCGCCGGCCCGGCCAGGTAGACCTCACTCTCCAGGTGCCCCATCCGCCCGCGAAAGTTGCGGTTAGTGGTACTAACTGCCCGCTCCCCCGCGGCCAGAACCCCCATGTGCCCGCCCAGGCACGGCCCGCACGTGGGGGTGCTCACCACCGCTCCAGCCATGATGAAAGTCTCAATCAGTCCCTCGCGGAGCGCGTCGAGGTACACCTGTTGGCTTCCGGGAAGGATGATGCACCGCACATCCGGGTGGACCCTGTGCCCGTGGAGGATCTCCGCAGCAATGCGCAGATCCTCCACCCGCCCGTTGGTGCACGAGCCGATCACGACCTGGTCGATCGGGAGATCTTTAGCTTCGCTCACCGGGCGCGTGTTCTCCGGTAGGTAAGGAAACGCCACCTGCGGAAAAATAGAGCTCGCGTCGATCTCGATCGTCCGTGCGTAGGCAGCGTCCGGGTCCGAGGAGTAAACCGTGTATTCTCGGGACGCGCGGGGGTCCACGTAGACGCGCGTTTTATCATCGACCGCGAACAGTCCGGCCTTCGCCCC
>DAOVLG010000007.1 GCA_030631385.1 Candidatus Coatesiibacteriota bacterium
CGCCCAGGGGCCGCCCCGTGAAGGCGAAGGTCCTTTCGCGCGGGGACTTAGAGAACAGGCCTGCCTGGCCTGCATCCCCGACATGACCGCCGAGCTGCTCGAAGCGATACAGAACATGCGCGAGGAGCACCGGGAGGAGATGGAGGGTATCCATGAAAAGCTTTTCGAGGCCAAGACGGCCTTCCATGAGCTGTTGCGCGAGCCCGAGCCCGACTTAAGCGCCGTGCGCCGGGCCAAGGAGCGGTTGGACGACCTGGGGACCGAGATGCTCATCGCCCATCTCGAGATGCGCCGGGAGATCCGCGGTATGCTGACCGATGAGCAGCGGGTCTTCTTCGACGAGATCCATATGCACCACCCCGGCCCCGGCGGCCGCCGTATGGGCCCCGGACCCGGCGGACCGGGGATGGGCCCCGGACCAGGCGGCATGATGGGCTATTAGCGCCGACCCCCTCTCTCATCAAGAGAAAGGCACGAAAGGGGAACCCCGAGCGGGGTTCCCCCGATTTTTACACTGCCAGCGTAGGGGCGGGTGTCCACACCCGCCCGCGGGCCGACCTAAAGGTCGGCCCCTACGATAAGGCAGCCCTCACCCTACCCTCTCCCACAGGGAGAGGGGGGATAATCTCCTTCGCATAAATCAAAACACAAAATCCAGCAGCAGCGTCAGCCGGTTCCGGTTGTCGGGAACACTCCAATCGGGGTCGAAGAAAAACCCCTGCCGCACCTCGACGCGCCCCACGGCGCCGTAGGGCAAGGGCAGGTTGAGCGTCAGGGTTAAGTCCAGGAAGCGCAGCTCTCCTGAATCTTCTGCGTTGATCGTCGAACAGGGGACGAGGGCGGGCATTGGCCTTATGCCGCGATAACCCTCGCCCAGATAGAGCGAGGCGCGCAGATCGAGCCACCAGAAACCACCGCCGAGGAAGGCTTCGATCAGCTCGCCCCGGCCGTCCGCACCGGGAACCAGACTGGCGAAGTAACCGCCGCCCAGGTACAGGGCCTTCCCGAATAAGGAAAGTTTTACTCCACCGCCCAGGTTCCAGAGCTCCTCCTTACGCACCCCGTCGGGCGGCTCGTATCCCTGGTATCCGGCGGTATCGTATCCCCCCGCGTGGCGGTAGGCGAACCAAACGTGCGGAACTAGGCCGATAGCGCCTAGATCGAACCGCGGCGAGACCGAGCCGCCGGCCAGGAAGACCTCCTTCGTATCCTCAGTTACGCGGCCCATCCGGGCGCCGAAGAGGGACCAGGAAATTTCCGGATTATCCCCCCACCAGCCGAAGCCGGCGGCGGGATGGTCGTAGGGCTCGGTGTGGATGGTCTCCGGGCCGAGCCCCGGATCGAAGTGCCCCAGCCGAACGACACCCCAGTCGCCGAAACCAGCCTCCAGGCGCAGACGGGGATTCAGGCAGAAGTTATCCCAATTCCCCGAATCATATTCCAGGGCGTCCGAGACATCGTGTTCCAGCTCCAGACCGGCCTCGAGGACAACCCAGTCCAGGAGCGGCCAGCGGACGCCGACCTCGAGGCGCTGTAGAAGGTAGGTACGCTCATCGGATCGTGGCGCGGGGGGCGTGTCGTACTCCACGTTTGCGAAGACGAAGCGGTAGGCACCGTAAAGCTCCGGTTCCACCACGAAGGCGGCGGCCAGACCGGTGGTCAAAAGGAGGATGAGTGCGATTTGGAGCCGCTCCATTTGATTAAGCCTCCACCAGGCGGCCGGTGAGGGACCGGGGTCCAGCGCCGGTGATCTCCGCTACGCATACGCGACCCGGCCGGAGAAGCTCACCGGGCAGCTTGACCCGCTTACCACCGCGCGTGCGGCCATAGGGCTCGCCACGCCTGTCGGTCCCCTCGACGACCAGCTCCAGCGCCTCGCCCACCAGCTCCCGGTTACGCCGGAAGGCCGACTCCGTCACCGCCCCGATGATCTTTACCAGCCTCTGTTGTTTGGTCTCCGGCGGTACGTCATCGGGCAGCTCGGCGGCCCGGGTGCCCGGTCGGGGGGAGTACTTGAACATGAAGGCCGAATCGAAGCCGATCTGCTTCACCAGGTCCAGGGTCAGTCTGAAATCCTCCTCGGTCTCGCCGGGGAAGCCGGTGATCAGGTCCGTGGTCAGGGTGAGACCTGGGACCAGCCCCCGCGCCTGGGTAACGAGTTTGCGGTAGTGCTCGGCGGTGTAGCCCCGGCCCATCGCCCGCAGAACCCGGTCCGATCCCGACTGCAACGGCAGGTGGAGCTGTTCGCAGATAGTGGAACCCGTCGCCATCACCTCGAGCAGTTCCCGACTGAGGTCCTTCGGGTGGCTGGTGGTGAAGCGGACGCGCCGGACGCCGGGGATAAGGGAGACCTCGCGCAGAAGGCGCGGGAAGCGGTAGACGCTCGATCTATAGGAGTTGACGTTCTGGCCGAGGAGGATGATCTCGGAGAAGCCCTTTTGGGTCAGATACTCCACCTCGGCCAGGATCACCTCGGGTGTGCGGCTTACCTCAGGGCCGCGTAGGTAGGGTACTACGCAGTAGGCGCAGCGATTGTCGCAGCCCTCCATGATCGTCACGAAGGCGGCGTGGGGGCCGATGGCCGGATGGGCCGAGCGGTAATCGCTTTCGGGATCGAAGTCCGGCGTAAGATCAACAGCCGGGTCGAGATCCACGGCGAAATCATCCGGTCCGTGCAGGGTTTTGATGAGGACAGGAAGCCGCTTGATCGCGCCGGGACCGGTCAACAGGTTCAGTCGGGGGACCATCCCCCGCGCCTCAGTCCCCAGGTGCTGGGCCAGGCAACCGGTGAGACCGAAGAGAAGATGGGGTCTTTTTCGGGTCAGGCTGAAGAGCTGCCGCAGGCGTCCCAGGGCGTGGTTGACCGCCTTTTCGCGGACGCTGCAGGCGTTGACCAGGATCAGGTCCGCCTCGGCGGGATTTTTCGCCAGTCGCCAGCCGTCATTGAGAAGGCCGCCGGCCAGGCGCTCGGCGTCCCGCTCGTTCATCTGACAGCCTTGGGACTCGATGTAGAGGTTCAAAATTTATTCGTAGCCGCCTGCCGACACCCAAATGAAGCTCTGCACGTCTATCATGTCGCGAGGGATGAGATGTTTTCCAATTTTAGATAACTCGCCCATCAGGTAATGCCCGAAGTCTAAATACGCACGATAGGTATTCCAGTTAGGCTGTGGACGATAGTTCAACTCATAGGCACAAGCTTCCGCCGCGTTCTTGGAAACTGAAGGTTTGAGGAAAAGATGTTCTTTAGGAAAAGCGAAGAAGGGAAAGTAGGTCTGTATAGGCCACTTGGCAACCCCCAATTGATCCAGACAAATAACAAATGAGTTAAAACGTTGTTCCTCACTCTCATCACCGTACAGAAGGCGCTCGAGACTAGTTGTGAATATCTGCCGGTTTTGATCGCTTTTTAAGGCCTCGGTGAACGCGATCAACTCAAAGGACGCCGGCATCAAGGCGTCAGGCTCCTGGAGTATTTTCTTCGCCCGCTGGGCGACTTCCCCGTGTTCACCGGATTTAATTAGCTCGCTCATGACATCTTTACCCAACAGCTCTTGCATTAATTCTGCGGTACGTACCTTGTAACTGCGCTCCCATTGGTAGTACTTGTCATCCTTGAAGCCAGCGTTGAAGTGGTGGAGAAATGTGTTCACTAGTTCTTCCAGGCTGCGGTAGGCACGAGTTGGTTCTGTCAACCGACGCCATCTCTCTGCTTCTTTCTGGGATAAGTTCGTCTTCACGAGCGCGGGATGAGCAATTGCCAGCTTCCTTTCTCCTATCCTTGGAAACAATACCCGGATCTTACCATCCCTCGGCCCCTCCAAAACAAAGCCGGTTCCCCATTCAGGTCGGGTTTCTACTTTCACAAAATCACCCTGTTTCAACTCCTTCAATGCCCTCCAATCGCAGTTTGTACCGCTTCGATAAAGCTCATTTCATTTGCCATACCCCGGCCCGCGATGTCGAAGGCGGTGCCGTGGCTCGGGCTCGTGCGCAGGAACGGCAGCCCCAGCGTCACGTTCACCGCCCGCTCGAAATCGAGGAGCTTCACCGGGATCAGCCCCTGGTCGTGGTACAACGCGACGAAGCCGTCGTAGCGCCCCAGGTTCACAGGGGTAAAGAGGGTGTCGGCGGCGAGGGGGCCTGATATATCAACCCCTTCGGCACGCAACTTTTCCGCCGCCGGGACGACTATCCGCTCCTCCTCGTCGCCGATGACGCCGGAATCACCGGCGTGGGGGTTGAGGCCGCAGAGGGCCAGCCTCGGCTCGCGGTTCAATCGTTTCTGTAAAAAGTCGCGGAAGAGCCGGGTAACGCGGACGATGCGCTCCGTGGTCAGTTGACGGGCAACCTCGGCCAGGGGGATGTGCGTGGTGGCCAAGACGACGTTGATCTTCGGTGAGACGAAGGCCATCGCCTCACGACCCGCCACGCCGCATCGCTCGGCCAGATAACCGGTGTGGCCCGCGTGAGGGATTCCGGCCAGCGCCCAGGCCTGTTTGGAGATAGGGCCGGTGACCAGGGAGCGGGTCGGATCCTCGAGACAGAGGTCCACCGCCCGCTCCAGCCAGCGGAAGCTCGCCTTCCCGGCTTTGGAATCAACGACACCCCAGCGGGGCTCGATGTCGGTCCCCTCCACCGGCAGGATGGCGATTCCGTCCATCGTCGGGCGGGCATCCCGCAGGTCCGCCAGAAGCTGGAACTCCACGTGGACACCGACCACGTCCGCTGCGGCTGCCAGAGGCCGCACCGCCCCCACGATCACCGGGCGACACAGCCTGAGAATCCGGTTCCAGGCCTTGAGCAGGCACTCGGGACCGATCCCGTTGGGGTCGCCCGGGGTGAACAGAACCAGGGGTCGGTCTTCCATGACCGTCCGAGGTTATTCTTCCACAGGTTCGGGCAGGGTGATATCCGCCTCGTTGAAGCGGCAGTGGGTGGAGAAACCCAACCGCTGGTAAAGCTCGACCGCCTCCTTGTTCTTCACCGTGACGTTGAGGGTCACCAGGTCAGCCTGGTCGGCCAGGAGGGTCAGCACCTTGCCGATGACCTGCTGGGCGAAGCCGCGGCGGCGGTACTCGGGGTGGACCACCACGTTACCGATGCAGGCGACCCGCTCGTCGGCGTTGACCACGTGCGTCCCGGCGCAGGCCACGAGCTGGTCGTCCAGGTAGATCCCGGCGAAGGGGTAGGCCAGTTGGTCCTGGTGGTAGGAGTTATCCGGATAGTGGACCATCAGGGCGGCGATGGCCTCGGCGTCCTTGGTTCCAAGCTCCTCGGCCACCCCGGTGTCGAAGGTCTTACCGTTCAGGTCCTGCCTCATCCGGAGCATGCGCCTGAGCTGGACAACGTTGGTGCCCTCGGAAAAGATCGCCTCGGGCTCGCCGATGAAGGAGGCTTTGTAGTCCCCCGCGGGGAGGAAGGAGCAGATGAAGCGGAGGGCGCCGGTACCGCCGTAGAGGAAGAGCGCCGGCGGCTGGAGACCCTCGTACACCAGCACCAGATTGGGACCGTTCACGTAAAAACGCGAGAGGCCGAAGTGAAGATCGGAAAGATCACCCAGGGCGTAGGACGCCCAGGGACGATCGGTGGAGAGGATGGAGGAGATGGCCTCCTTGTCACGCCTGCGATAGTTTTCCAGTTTCATCGGTTCCCTTTGGAAAGGAGAGGTTACCGTCTAGTCCAGGCCGACCAGGGCCCTGGCGAATTGATTCGGATCGAAGGGCTCCAGATCGCCGAGGTCCTCACCGGTTCCCACGTATGAAACCGGGAGTTTGGTCTCGGCGGTGATGGCGAGTACGAAGCCGCCCTTGGACGTCCCGTCAAGTTTGGTCAGAATGATCCGGTTGCACGCGGCGCCTTCGAGGAAGGCCCGGGCCTGAAAGAGGCCGTTCTGTCCGCCGCTCGCGTCGAGGACGAGCACGGTCTGCACCGGATGCTCGCCGAGCATCTTACCCACGACACGGCGGAGCTTACCGAGCTCCTCCATGAGGTGGAACCTGGTGTGCATCCTCCCGGCGGTGTCGGCGATGACGACCTCGACTCCCCGAGCCTTCGCCGCCTGGAGGGCATCGTAGAGCACCGCGGCGGCGTCATCGTCGAGGCGACCACCCACCAAGCCCCTCAGGACTCGACCCAGCCGACCGCGCGTCTTCGCAAGCGCCAGGAGAAACCCCATGGGATGTCCTACGTCATCGGCGCTTCAGCCAGATGCTCGGCCAGTTCCTCGCGGCGGTTCGAGGTCTCCAGGGCAACCTCCCGGTCCACCAGTCCGGCCTCGACCATGGCGAAGAGCGAGCTGTTGAGGGTGTGCATGCCGTGGGATTGACCGGCCTGGATCACCGAGTAGAGTTGGTGCTCCTTCCCGTCACGGATGAGAGACCGCACCGCCGGGGTGGCGATCATGACCTCGGTCGCCAGCACGCGCCCCGCACCGCGGTGGCGGTATCGGTGAAGTCGGCGCCCAGCTCCCGTTGAGTGACCAGAGACCTGCCATGCTCGTGGCGGAACTCGATCGGATCCTCGAGGGTGATGATGTGGCGGATCGCCCGGATGGCGCAGGCCAGGCCCTCGGCCGTGCGGTAGACGTTCACCCGGAAACGGCCGTGCCCCTCCAGCTCGTAACCCAGATCCACCTGGCCGGTCTCATCGAGACGGGCGCCGGCGTGGACCGATAAAAAAATCCCGGTGAAGGAGTTGGCCGTCTCCCGGGAGAAGGGCTCCAGGCTGGTGGGGATCAGCTTACCGTCTAGGCGCATGTGGGGAGGGTAGCCGACGAGGACGTGTAGGTCACTGGCCCCCTGGGTGCGCATCACGGTGAGGAGCTTTTCCACCAGTTGCATGCCGCCTATCCTCGGATGGGTTCCCCCGCGCTGCAGAGGCGACCCATGATACAGGTCACGCAGCCGTAGGTCAAGGGCCGCCCTCAATCGGCGAGGTAAACCCGGAGCGCTTCCCCCTTGAAGGAGTAGAACCTCTTCACCGGGGGCAGACCCGCGAGCATGATCCCACCGTAGCCCTTGGTGAGTATGCGAGAGTCCAGGATCGCCACCACCCCGCGGTCGGTTCCCTTTCGGATCAGGCGGCCGAAGCCCTGGCGCAGCCGCAGCGCCGCCTCGGGAACGGTGTAGGTGTCGAAGGGGCGCCCACCGGTTTCCTCGATCCGCTCACAGCGCGCCGCCACCACCGGATCGGTGGGCACGGCAAAGGGAAGCCGGGTGATGACGAGCAGCCGGAGCTCGTCGCCGGGCAGGTCCACCCCCTCCCAGAAGGTGGCCGTGGCGAAGAGAACGCCGCGCGGAGACTCTTTGAAGCGCCTCAAGAGAAACGCCTTGTCCACGTCCCCCTGGGTCAGCACCTCGCAGCCAAGCCCGGACAGGTCCGCCTCCAGGCCCACTTTGAACGTTCGCAGGGTCCGGTAGCTGGTGAAGAGGATCAGCGTCCCGCCGGTCGTGTTCAATTCCACCAACCGCCGGATCTCCCGGGCGGCCTCTTTGTAGAAACCCGCGTCGCGGGGGTCGGGCAGACGGGGCAGGTAGAGGGCCGCCTGGGTGGCGTAGTCGAAGGTCGGGGGCAGAACGAGCTCCTCGCCGGGCGGGAATCCCAGGCGGGTGGAGAGGTAAGAAAAATCACCGCCCACGGTGAGGGTGGCGCTCGTGGCCACGACTGCCTCGGGCATGGGCCAGAGATGGTCCCCCAGGATCGGTCCGACCTCGACGGGCGCGGCCTGGAGCCGCAAGCGCGCGGCATCGTGAAGGCCTTCCGCCCAGTAGACGAAGCCCTCCCAACGCCTCTCCTCCAACCCCAAGAGGTCGTCACGGTAACCACGTAATTGTTTTACCGCCCCTCCCAGCTCGAGGGCCTCGTCACCATCCGATTCCTCGGCCAGACCCTCCAACCAGGCGGCCACCCGGCACAGCTCGGCGTCCAGCCCGGCGTCGAAGGAGAGCGGTTTCCGGATGATGCGCTGCTCCCCCTCCCCTCCGGGGCCGAGACCGACATGGAGCAGGGCGAAGTGTCCCTCGCCGGCGGATAGGACCTTGGCGAATCTCCTCCCCAGCTCGTCACCATTGAGCACCTTGCCCATCACCGGACCGGCGAGGCTTCCGGTGCGTCGAACCGGCGAGTAGAGGTCGTTGACGGTGTTCCGTAACCGGCCTAGAGAGGCGCTCCGGCTGAACTGATCCGTTGCGACGCCTTCGAGGCGGTGGGCCTCGTCAATCACCAGGTATGCGTAATCGGGGAGGATCGCCGCTCCCTCCGACCGCAGGATGACGTCGGAGAGGAGCAGGGCGTGGTTGGTGACCACCACGGCGGCGGATTGGGCCCGGCGCCTGGCCCGTTGGAAGAAACACTCGCCGCTGTAGGGACAGTGTCCGCCGGCGCATCCATCGGCGGAGGAAGCCACCGGCCTCCACTCCTGGGTTGACATGGCGAAGGGCAACTCGGAGCGCTCCCCCCGCACCAGAGTCGGGGCGATCTCAAATAGGATCCGCTGCCTCTCGGCCGCATCGGCGTCGGAGAAGAGCCCCAGGAGCTGCTGCCGGTTGAGCTTGCGCAGGCAGAGGTAGTTCCCCCGCCCCAGCAGGAGGGCCACCTTAACCTCTATCCCCAGGGCATCCAGGGCCAGGGGGATGTCGGCGGCGAGGAGCTGGTGCTGCAAGGCGATGGTGTTGGTGGCGACGACCGCCTTGTTATCCCCGTCCGCACGTGACAGAAGTGGGATCAGGTAGGCCAGGCTCTTTCCGGTGCCGGTACCGGCCTCGACCATGAGACTGCCGCCCACTTCGAGAAGTCGGGCAACGGCCTCGGCCATCCGGGTCTGGGCGGGCCGCTCCTCGTATCCGGCCAGGAGCCCGGCGAGGGAACCGGTGGGAGAGAAGAGGCGGGTGAGGGGATGTGAAGCCAAGGGATTACTCGCGCAGGTGTTCCGAGGAGAAGGGATTATCCCTGTCTTTTAGATGGTCGAGGTACCGGGTAACCGCCTCGAGCCGCTCCTGGATCTCCCGGTTTGCCCTGCGGTAAGCCGCGGCGACCGGTGTATACTCGGAGAGGCTCGAGGAAAGTCTACCCACGAACTCATGCCACGAGAGACCCTCCGTCCGACGCTCGATGTCGTACTCGGCGAGGAGGAGCTCCGTCCGCTCGTCGAGGCCGTCCCGCACCAGGGAGTTGAACCGCTCCTCGGGGGTGAAGGTGGCGACCATTCTCAGATCACGATCGAAGGCGTCGTCCACCGGCCTGGGTGGGTCGGGTTTAGCCAACTCCTCCTCGGCCTCCAGGAGGAGCGCGGCCTCGAGCTCATCGAGTCGGCGTCCCTCGGCGGAGATCGCCTGCCTGGCCTCGGGGGTACCGGGGTAGAGACGGCGGGCCGCCAGGAGCTGCTCGGTGGGCCAGCGGGAGACCTCCCGGCGGAGCTGGGTCTGCACGGCGGACAGCTCCTCCAGAAGCACCGGGTAGGCCAACCTCTCCACCCGGAGGATCAGGGTCACCTCGTCGAGGACGTCGGCGTAGGCCAAGGCGCGCAGGGAGCGCTCCTCATCCAGGTCGCGGCAACCGGCCAGAAGAGTCGCCAGGCAAACCCAAACCGGTAATCGGACAAAGAATACAGCTTTCGGAGTTGGGTCGTCCATCTATTCAAGTATAAACCATCACCGGTGATGGGCCAAGAAAGAAGAAGGGGCCGCTGTAGCGGCCCCGCCAACCGGAATACATCCCTTAGAAGGGGAACTCCATCACCCAGAAGACGTTGACTTCGCCGGGCACGTCCACCTCGAAGGTTTCCACCAAAGCGTCCATCTCGGCGCGGAACTCCTCGTTGTTGTAGGCGCGGTCGTCGCCGTAACCGGTGGCCACGGAGTGAACCTTGTCGAATTTGCCGTCCACGAAGTGGATGTAGTACTGGACGTCGCCACCGAAGTCACCCCCGGCGTAGTTGTCGGAGACGGCCTTGACCGCGTCGGTGTAGGTGGCCTTGAGGTACTCTAGGGCGGCCTCTTCCAGCGCCGCGGTTTCATCGGCATCCTCCGTCTCCTCCTCGTCATCCCCGTCGCTGGGGGCGAGCATGGTCAGGTAGCCGGAGATGAGCCACTTGCCCTTGTCCTCGGAGAACGTGAGCTCCAGGACATAGTCCCACCCGTCTTCGACGTAACGGGCGTCCTCGAAGGTCACCGTCGTGCCGAAGGCGCCCTCCTCGAGCTCGTAGCCACCGATGATGGTAAGCCCCAGCTCGTCAATCAGCGGCCAGAGAGCGTCAAAATAACTTTCGTCGATGACCATGTTTTTCAACGCGTCTTTGTCCTTATCCCCTACCACTTCGATGAAGGCGTCCACGGCATTCTCGATGGTGGAAAGATCTAATTCAGCCTCTTCTTCCTCCTCGGTCTCCTCGCCACATCCGGTAAAGCCGAACACGAGCGCTATGAAAAGCGCGAGAATCATAAACCTGCGCATCTATGCCTCCTCATTCCAGGTGTGTGAACCTCGATATGTGTATAGAGCCTTGAAAGGCAAGAGAGATTCGGGGAGTCGGCTTACATCTCCGGCTCCTCATCCTCAGGTTCAACGGCTTCGCCGGAGTCCTCTACAACGACGAATGCGTAGTCCTGGCCATTGATTACCCAGCCACCGCCATACGCGTCATCGTCGCTGATATAAAGCTGCTGTTCGTAGGTGTCGAAGCCCTCCCAGCGGGCGCTGTCGAAGATGACGTGCTTGCCGAAGGTGCTGTCCTCGATGTGGTACCCGGGGGAGAAGGTCAGGGCGCTCTCGGTGATCCGCTCCCAGACTGCATTTGCTGAACTATCCTCGTAGAACAGGCTGAAGAACACCTCTTCATCCTTCGAGTTGGCCGCCTTGATGAAGGCGTCTACCAGGCTCTCCTCGGTTTTGTAGACCAGATCTCCATCCTCGCCGGTCACAACCTCCCCGTCACCATTCTCATCACCCTCGCAACCCGCGAAGGCCAGGATCAAGACTAACAACAACGCAGGAACCGTCAGTTTACGCATCATCACAACCCTCCCTTAAATTGTGCTTCACTCCTTTAGACTGAAGAACCATTATGGTTCTCCGAGAAGTACAAATCAAGTGGGGAAGCCCACATAAATCCTCCACGCCCTCTGGATGGGATTCCCCTCCGCCTTGGGGGATCAAGGTTCACCCTCTCCCTCCCCGGAACAGCCGCCTTCCCCGGACGGTCGGAATCTCTCCGGCCACCAGCGGGCCAGGCGCCTGTTTATCTCAGCCTCGAGGCCCCGGTCGGTCGGATGGTAAAAACGGGGCGCATCCTGGGCCAGATAGACCTGGTTGACGAAGGCGTCGGGGTGGTCGTGGGGGTAGATGTAACCCCCGCCGCGCCCCAGTTTCTCCGCCCCCCGGTAACCGGTTCCCCTCAGATGGGACGGCACCGGATGGACTGGGTTTTTCTTCACCTCTTCCCGGGCTCCGAGCATGGCGGCGCCGCAGGCGTTGGACTTGGGGGCCGATGCTACGTAGATCGCGGCCTGGGCGAGGTTGAAAGCCGCCTCGGGCATGCCGATCAGCTCGAGGGCGTAGGCCGCAGCGACCGCCACCGTGAGCGCCCGAGGGTCGGCGTTCCCCACGTCCTCCGAGGCGCAGATGACGATCCGCCGGGCGATGAAACGCGGGTCCTCGCCGCCCTCCAACGCCAGCATCATCCAGTAGACCGCGGCGTCGGGATCACCGCCCCGCATACTCTTGATGAAGGCCGAGACGCGATCGTAGTGGAAATCACCCGCGCGGTCGTGGAGGGGACTCTGCTCGGTGGTGACGCGCTCCGCTTCCTCAACGCCCAGGATGATCGTCCCGTTCCCGCCGGCCGTGGCGGTCTCTGTGGCCAGCTCCAGCGCTGCGAGCGCGCGCCGGGCGTCCCCACCGGCGTAGTGGGCCAGGCGATCCAAAAATCCGTCGGCGGCCTCTATCCCCCGTTCGCCCAAACCCTTGGCTGTATCGGCGAGAGCACGTTCCAACAGCAGGCGGATGTCAGCCGGTTCCAGGGGCGCTAACTCCAGAACCAACGAGCGGGAGAGGAGGGCGCCGATCACGCTGGTGTATGGGTTGTGCACGGTGGCCCCGATGAAGGTCACCACGCCCGATTCCACCGAGGGCAACAGAGCGTCCTGCTGGGCGCGGTTGAAGCGGTGGATCTCGTCAATGAAGAGCACGACCGGCTTTTTCAGCCGTGCCTGCCGGGCGCGTTTGGCCTCTCGAACCACCCGGCGCACGTCATCAACCTTGGCCGTCACCGCGTTGAGGCGGGCCACCCGGCCACCGACCTGGGCCGCCGCCGCCAGGGCGATGGTGGTCTTACCCGTCCCCGGGGGACCGTAAAGGATCAGACTGGGGAGCCTGCCGCGTTCGACCGCTATGCGCAGCGGTGTACCGAGGCCGATTACACCATCCTGGCCGACGACGTCGGAGAGCGTCCTCGGCCGCATCCGGTATGCCAGGGGTTCGTCGGGCGGCGGCAAGCTATCGAAAATCTCGGCCATGCGGCTCAGCGCGGATTGAGTTTTGTATAGAGAAGTCCGGCCAGGAGGCGAATTCCCTCCGGGGTCAGGCGCAGCTCGACACCGTAGGTCTCGTCGCCGGGCCGAAGCTCTTCCCGGAAAACGAAGAGGTAGCCACGGACCAGGGCGACCACCTGACTGTACGAGAGGGCGTCCAGCAGGACCTTCGGATAGAATATTTCCTCGAGGCGTTCGAGGAAGTCCACCTCCGCCGCGTCGTAGGCCCGCCGGCGGGCCAGGCGGCGCCGCTCGCCGGTGGTTGCGTCGCCCGACTGTGCGACACCCCAACCTGTAAGTTTGCTCAGTCTATCGATGATCTTACCGACGCTGAGGGTAATCGTTTCCTCGGGGGAGGTGTCGGACGCCGGGGTGATAATATCCGCAACCCGGTCGCGGAACTGGCGGATCGCCTCGAGGAGGCTGGACTCCTCCGCAGCGGTGTGGACGGTGCCCAGGTCTTCGTCGTAGCCGCCCCGGGCAATCAGCCTCCCCGACACAGCCAGGCCGGCGGGTCCCGCCTCGAAGGCGACCACCAGGGCCACCCCCCCGCCCTCCAAGAGGGGTAACAGATCGGGATAGGGCGAGTCCGGCGAGAGCCCCGGGGGCAAGACCTCCGCCTCGGGCCACACCTCGATTACGGCGGCGAGCTGTTCGTCATCGGTCCCGGAGAGCCAGAGTGGAACCCCGGCCGAACCGGCCGCCGTCGCGATGAGCATCAAACAGAATAAAAAAGCGGTTACTTTCACCCTGTGTTGTTGACCTTAGTCAAAAGATGTGCACACGGGACCTGCAAGCGTATTCCTAATACCCCAAATTTCATAGTAACGAGGTTTTCTGAGGTCTTCATAGTTATTGAAATCATAATCAATACCATAACCACCCATAAAATATGTATCATTGTTTTCATCTTTATATAATTTGCCATAAGTGTAGCGAATAATTATTTCATCATCATCACCCGAGTAAATAATTTTTATAGGTCTAATGATGTATCCTAAACGAATTATACCTGGCTCAGTTATGCTAGTACTCTTAGTGAATGTTCTATCAATAAGTGAGCAACTTAATACAACAGGTTTGTTATCGACAAAAGCAACTACAACCACATTATACTTTTTTAGTTCTTCATTTAAATCAATAGCATTAGTAATCAAAGGATCATCTGGGCTTACGCTTAAGGCATTTTCAATAGCTAGGTCAGTAGCTTGTAAATACTGAGCATCAACTTTATAAAAGTCGGTCCAACTTATAGAATCGTAATGTGTAGCGAATATAAACGCTAAAGCTATCTGTTCAAGACCGTAACCATAAGCGTAAAATGGTTCAGCATCGCCGAGAGAATAATCATCTAAGTAACTATCTAGAAACTCGGAAACACACACCCGACCTCTCTCGTAAGCATCTTCAGGTAAGCTATCAAACAAAACCCCCTCATCGGGATTGAGTTGAGGAATATCCGGTGGGATGGCTGAGGAAATAGCAACTACTAGAATGAGAAAGATAAGGGTGTGCTTCAACATCATAAAACCATATCTGGCTGAAATTTTTTACCGGGTAGATTTGCGGCGGAAGAAATACTCAGAACAACGCAATTTGTTCGCACCGGCGCGGGCGTTAGGGAAAATCGAAATCACCCACGGCCGCGCAGGCGGGTATCTCGTCGCCAATACCTTCCAGTGAGGTTTCGGTGGCCAGGCAGACGTGGCGGCCGATACTCATCCCGGGCGGTATCTTGTTTCCCTTGCCGATCACCGTGATGCCCCCGGAAAAGAGCTCGCCGTACCGCTCGTTCCCGCCGTGGAAGTCACCGACGCCGACCCGGGCGTCCTCGCCGATCTCGCACCTCCGGTCAACGATCACGCGGTCTATCACCGCCCCCTTCCTCACCACCGTGTCTCCGAAGAGGATCGAGTCCCTCACCAGGGCTCCCCCCTCCACGTAGACCCCCCGGTTCAGGATGGAGTTGATCACCTTGCCGTTCACGATGGAGCCGTTGGCGACCAGGCTGCGGACGGCGTGGCTCTCGGGACCGAACTTGGCCGGCGGCATCTCGTCGGTGGGGGTCATGATCGGCCAGGAGGCATCCGCGGTCTCCAGGCGGGGCGAGTCCCGTAAAAGCTCCATGTTGGCCTGGTAGTAGGGCGTCAGCTCACCCACGTCCTCCCAGTAGCCGTTGAAGGGAAACTGGTGCACCACCCCCTCGCCCACGGCGGGGATGATCACGTCCCCCACCAGGTCGTACTGGCCCTTTTTTAAAGGCTCCAGCTTGTGGGTTAAATAGGCCGCGTCGAAGAGGTAGATCGCCATGCTGGCCACGGTCCCCACGGGCTTCTCCGGCTTCTCCAAGAAGGCGGTGATCCGGTCGTCGTCGGCAACCTCAACGATGCCGAAGCGGCGGACCTCTTTTAAGTCCGCGACGGCGGTGGCGATGGTGACGGCGGCCCGGCGGCGGCGATGCTGGCGGATCAACCCGCGGAAATCCATCTTGAAGATGAGGTCCCCGGGCAGGACCAAAACGAAATCGTGCCCCTGGAAAACCCGGCGGTTCTGCCGCAGCGCATCGGCGGTTCCACGGTACCAGTACGAGGCGGCGTCGGTTTGGATCGGCTGCAGGAGGGAGACGCCGGTCCGCTTGCGGTCCAGGTCCCAGGCCTGCCCCGTACCCAGGTGATCCATCAGGCTGATCGGGTTGTACTGGGCGAGGACGCCGATGTCGTAGAGACCGGAGTTGACGCAGTTGGAGAGGGGGAAGTCAATCAGGCGGTACCGCCCGCCGAAGGGCATGGACGAAACCGCCCGGTGGGCGGCGAGAACGGACAGGCTCTCGCCCTTGCCCCCGGTGAGGATCAGCACCTTGATCCGCTCTTCGCTTAGAGACCGCATTACAGCTAATAGTAGTGGAGAAC
>DAOVLG010000181.1 GCA_030631385.1 Candidatus Coatesiibacteriota bacterium
GGGTCCTTGCCGCCATAGGCGTGGGGTTGGCCCTCTGGCGCAGCCGGGAGGCCCTAGGCGAGCGGCAGGTGCCCCTGATGGGGGTGCTGGCCGCCTTCATCTTCGCCGCCCAGATGCTCAACTTCCCCATCCTGCCCGGCGTCTCCGGCCACATGGTAGGGGCGGCGCTGGCCGCCATCGCCCTGGGGCCCTCCGGGGGTATCCTGGTCATCTTCACCGTGCTCCTGGTCCAGAGTCTCCTCTTCGCCGACGGCGGCATTACCGCCCTGGGGCTGAACACCCTGGCCATGGGCGTGGTCGGCGCTCTGGTGGGCTTCGCTCTCTACCGTCTCATCGGCGGTGGGACCCCGTCGGGTTGGCGGCGCCGCCTGGCCGCCTTCGTCGCCGGCTGGGGGGCCACGGTGACCGCCTCCGCCGTCGTCTCACTCGCCCTCTGGCTCTCCACCCCCTACCCGCCGGGGACCATCTTCGGCCTCATGCTCGGTTTCCACGCCCTGATCGGTATCGGCGAGGGGATCATCACCGCGGTGGTGGTGGAGGTGCTGCACGGCGCGGGCGTTCTGAAAGGACAACTGGAGGGGGGTGTGGCGAGATGAAACGTATAACGATCGGCCTCGTGATTTTGGGAGTCCTGGCCCTGGCCGCGGCCCTGGCGAGCCCCCTGGCCTCGGGGAGCCCCGACGGTCTGGAGGCGGCCCTCGAGCGGGCGGCCGGCGAGGGCGACGGGGTGGAGGAAGGCGAACAAATCCTCGGCTCCCCCTGGCCCGACTATGACGTCACCGGCAACGAGACGGCGGGGTCCACCATCCTGGCCGGCGTCATCGGCGCCCTCATCACCCTCGCCGTCGGCCTCGGGTTGGCGAAACTGCTCTCGCTGAAAAGGGCCTAGAACCGGATAAAAGACACACCTCCGCAATGCGCATACCGACCGCCCGAAGGTCGGTATTTCAACACTGGACAAGATTGTGCAAAAATACTAAAATGTGTAAACTGGTATTTTTACCGTGGAGGCACCCGATGCGAGGAAAGGTAATCGCTCTGTTGTTGTTCCTGCCCCTGATTACACCCATCCTGGGCGATGATTGGATTCAGGACAGCTGGGTGGACGGCGAAGTTCCCGACGTAGGCGCTCTCTGGAACGACAACCCGCGGAGCTTCTTCTTCAGTGAAGACCTCGCCTGGTGGCGCTACGTCGTGGACCTGGGGAGCGGGGACAACCACATCTTCCCCTACGCACCGAGCGATAATTCGGATGACGTCGGCGAATTCGGCGATGGGATAGAGAACATGAGGGAAATCACCTGCGAGATCAACTACTTCGACTACGATTCCGAAACCTTCTACCAGGTTATCGGCGGACGGGCCAACAACGGCCGAACCGCTATCTACTACTCGGACAACTTCGGCGTATCCTGGACCAAGAACCCCGATCCGGATTTCAGGGGTACGATCATGGGCGTCGCCCAGAGACCGGGCACAAACGAGCTGCACCTGGTGGCCAACGTGGATGCAGGCGGGGGCCGCTTGGATATCTACATCCTGGACGGCCTCAACGGCACCTTGGATCAACATGCCCAGATTCCGGGCGCGACGTTCACCCACGCCCACTTCCTCTTCGACGACGCCGACCACGGCTATCTGACCATCTCTGATATCGCCCAAACGCACGCCAGGCTCTGGCTCTGGGATGGAAACGACTGGATTACCGACGGAAACAAATTCCCCGGGGATCCGTTCCATCTGTACGCCATCTGGCGGATGGGACAGGCGGATGATCTCTTCGTCGCCGTTGATAACAACGTGGGCAATGATCTGCTCTACCACTCGGCCGACGACGGGGACTCCTGGAGCGAATGGATGGTGGACTACTACGGCGGTGCGGTGGACGCGCCCCAATTCGCCTCCACCGGCCTCTCCACCAGCTGGACGGATACTTACGTCTACCTCGCCACGTCCAACGCCCACGGATCGCCGCTGGTCTGTCGGATCAACTACTTAGATCCTTCCAATTACTCCCGCTTCGATCTCGGATACACGGGCCTGACCGAGGTCCACGACATCCTGGTCGCAGACGACGGGATCGTCTTCATCTCTGGTATAGGCACCGACGGGGCCGGACTGTGGATCTCCGACGACGACGGTTTGTCGTGGACCGGTAACTACTTTTACGACCCCTGGGACACTCTCGACACGGTACCCGTTCTCTTCCAGGACCCCCGGTTTGGTTTTCTCTACGTGTCGGGCAACTCGACGACTCTGGATGTCCCCTTCATCGTCTTCATGGCCTATCCCACCGCCGAGATTGAAAGCCTGCCCTACGACTGCGGGACGGGATCAGTTTTCAACTTCATCAACATCCCGGTCGACTTACCGGAAAATTCCGATCTGAAAGTCTACCTCCGTTCCGACGACACCCCGCAGATGGACGGCGAATGGGTCTTGATAGATGATTATAACAACCTCAAGGGCATCGAACAGGGGGTGCAGTACGTACAGTACAAGCTCGAATTTTTCGAAGGAAACGACGTGCCCTACTCCTTCCCCGTCGTGGAAAGTTTTCGGTTGAACTACAACCCAGAGGGGGATCCGGGCGGCCCCCGGGTCGAGGAAACCATCCCCCCCGACGGCGCTCAGGACGTGCCCCTCAACACGAAGATCCGGGTCGTCTTCGACCGATCCATGGACTTTGACAGCTTCGAGGAGAACTTCTTCATCTACGACGGCGAGATCGAGATCCCGTGGACGGGGCGGCTCGAGGGAGACGACGAATCTATTTTCGTCGCCGAACCTGAACCGGATCTGCCGCCCCTGAAGCTGATCGAGGTCCTGTTGTACGAGGGCATCACCGACTCGGACGGGAACCCCCTCGAGGACGACAACGGCCCGGCTGAGGGCGCCTACGACTTCAGCTTCGAAACCGGCGGGGAGGGGGATTACGACGACGAGCCGCCCGAGGTCACCGACATCAAGGCCAACCCAAACCCCACCTTCGGCGCCGACGAGGTGACGCTGGAATGCACGGCCGACGACACCGAGCACGGCGGTTCGCTCATCGCCGGGGGCGAGTACTTCATTGACGACGCGGGATTGGACGGCGAGGGCAAGTCCATGACAGCCGCGGACGGCGACCTCGACGACTCCCTCGAGGAGCTCCTGGCGATTGTGGACACCAGCGGCTGGGCCATGGGATCGGTCCACGTCCTCTACGTGCACGCCGTGGACGCCGCGGGCAACTGGTCGCCACTCCAGACAATAGTCGTGGAGACCGAGGGCGAGTTTCTCGATCCGGGCCGGGTCTACGTCTGGCCCAACCCGGCCACCGATACGGCCAACTTCGTCTTCACCGTGGGCGGCGACGCCCGGGTCAGACTCACCGTCTATGACCTGGCCGGTCGCGAGGTGTACCGCGAGAAGGGGGATTTCTCCACTGGATTGCCGGGGTCCTTCGTCTGGGACCTCACCGGCGTGGCCTCCGACGTGTACATCTTCCGCATCGTCGCCGAGGAGATCGGCGGGATGGAACGTTACGCCTACGTGGTAAAGAAATTGGCCGTGGTTCGCTAAGCCTACATGAGTCAACAGGGTTCGATGTTAAAAAAAATCCTACTCGTACTCGTGATAACCGGCCTGACCATCCCATTGCTCGCCGGTGAAGTCGGGCAAGACCAAACCGGCCTGCAGGATTGACCACTCGTTATCCGGACCCTCCCGCCCAACGAGATGATAGACGTCCCGCACAACACCGAGGGCGGGGAGTTCTTCGATGAGGATGACGTCTACGTCTGGCCCAACCCGGCCGGTGAGCGGGCCACCTTCACCGTGGGCGGCAACTCCATCGTCAAGCTCGTGGTTTACGATCTTGCGGGTCGAGAGGTTCATCGGGACTCCGGAGAGTTTTTAACCGGTGATGTGAGCGAATTCGTCTGGGACCTCGCCTGTGTGGCCTCGGACGTGTATGTCTTCCACATCCACGCCGAGGAGACGAGCGGTCAACTCCGCCGCGCAGCCGTGATGAAGAGGCTGGCCGTGGTCCGGTAGGAATCTCAGCCGAACCGGAAGTGGGGCGACGTCCCCCGCACCCCTTTAGGAGAACGCGATGCCGAAACGGTTTTTAATTCTGGGCCTCATCGGTTCCCTCGCCACGGCGGCCATCGGCGGGAACGCCGGCGCCACCTTCCTGTTGTTACCCGGCGACATCCGGGCTGTGGGCATGGGAGTAACCGGCGCCGGTGAGGGCGGCAGCCTGAGCGGGCTCTTCTTCAACCCGGCGGGGCTCGGCTTCCGATCTGAAGCCGCGATGAACGCCGCCTTCACGAGCTGGATCGCCGATACGAGCCTGGGGTACCTGGCCGGCTGCCTGCCCATCAAAGAGGTGGGGGTTATCTCCCTGGGTACGACCTACATGAGGGTGGGGGACTTCGAGCGCCGTACCGAGGACTCAGACGAGCCCATCGGCACCTTCGACGCCATGGGGCTGGCCGCCGAGGTCGGCTACGGGATCGAGCTCTTCGACGGATTCAGCGCCGGGCTGACCGCCGGGGTCGTCCACCAGCGCATGGACACGTTCTCGGCCACGGGGGTGAGCTTCGACGCCGGAGTCCAGTACCGCCTCCCCTTCGATTGGTTGACCATCGGCGTGGCCGGGAGAAATCTCGGCACCCCCCTGAGATTCATCAGCGAGAAAACCCCGCTGCCGTCGAACATCGTCGGCGGGGTCAACCTGAGCTTCCTCAGGGGTGATCTCAACTTCAACCTGGACGCCGAGTATTACCTAGACGACGCCGCGGACAACCTCTACGCCCACACGGGCGCCGAGTACGTTCTGTTTAACACGGCGGCGCTGCGGGTGGGCTACACCTACGGCTACGGCAGCCAGGGCGGCAGCATCGCGGGCCTGGCCGCCGGGATCGGCCTCCGGGTCGTCGGTATCACCTTCGATTTCGCCTACACCAACCAGGGCGACCTGGGCGGAACCTACCGCGTGGGCGTAGGCTACGACTTCGCCTACC
>DAOVLG010000248.1 GCA_030631385.1 Candidatus Coatesiibacteriota bacterium
GGCGCTCTTCTTCTATCTCGTTTACCGGCTGGTTCCAACCGCTCGGGTGAGCTGGCAGGCGGCTTCCATCGGCGCACTCTCGGCGGCCGCTCTCTTCGAGGCGGCCAAGGTGCTCTTCAGCTTCTACCTAGCCGACCTGGCCCGCCCGGACATCTACTACGGTTTTCTGGCCGGACTGGTGGTGCTGAACTTCTGGTCCTACTACGCCGCGACGATCATGCTTCTGGGCGCCGAACTCGCCCACGCCTACGAGGAACGGCGTCGCCGGGGTGGACTGCGCAAGCGTGTGCGCCGGTTGACCGATGAGCTGCGATCCGAGCGTTCTGGATAACCGTAATAACTCATCTGAGACAAGGGGTTTTGCCAGAGGCATAGCTCGGTTTGCCGGGGGCATAGCTCGCTCCGCTCGGTTCGCTCGGTTTAACCCCTTGTGGGAAGGAGCAAGGGGATGAATCCCCTTGTTTTGGGATTAGGAGGGGCCGGAGTGTCCACCGCGCCGTGGCCCGGTAGTCCCGCCGAAGAAAGAGGGAAGACAGGAAAAAACCTTCTCAGACAACTTGAGGTACCGGTTAAATGTCTTGTTAACGCGAATTCGCTGGGGTTAACCCCGGCGTTATTTTGTTGAAGATTTTCCTTGACAAACGGGGGGAAGGGGAGGGTAAACTAAAAAGATAGGAGATATTCAAGGAGTTTGTCGTGAAAAAGAGCTTTATTTCATTTGTAGTTCTTATGTATTTCTGCACCTCACTGGCCGGTTCTTTACCAACCATAGCAATCTTAGATCTGGAAGCGGTGGGCTGCGATAGTTCAATCGCGATTGCCGCCTCTGAGATATTACGCACTGAGATTATTAATACCAACGAGTTCCGGGTGATTGAAAGAGGACAGTTATACAAACTGATTGAGGAGCACTCGTTACACATTAGCGGTTTGGTTGATGTCGCTACAGTAGCAGAGATCGGCGCTATCATTGGGGTTGAGTATATCGGTATTGGCAGTATTTCAAGAATTGGAGATACATACACAATATCGATACGAGTTATTGATGTAGAAACTGCAGAAGCTACTTTAGGTAAAACTGTAACGATTAATGAGCTTGATGAATTAGCTTCCATGTGTCAGGAAATCGCTTGGGAGTTATCAGATAAAGATAAACCTAAAACTGAGGGTGAAGTAAGCATTACTACTATACCAACAGGCGTAGCCGTATTTGTTGATGGTGATTTGGCTGGCATGACTCCGTTAGAACTTACTTTGAAGCCTGGTGAGTACAGCTTTCGTTTTTCAAAAAGCGGCTTCTATGAAGAAACGCAGCGTATCGTTATTATTCCTGGCGAAAATCAGCCGATTAAAATATCTATGTCATCTATGTCCCCACGATATACACAACAAACACAAAAGAGTAGCGATTCAGGTTTTATCTGGGTTGTCTTAGGTATTGCTGCTTTGGTCGGTATAGCTCTTTTACTTGGGGCTACTGCTGAGGCAGAAACATACTAAAAAAAGGAGTTGAGCAATGCGCTTCTCTATCGTGATCGTTGTGGTTCTGTCGCTTGTTCTCCTAAGCGCTTGTGCTACTATATTAAATAGTCGTAAAAGCGCTTCCATCGATATAGACTGCAACGTAAAGGCTTCCACCGTTAGAGTAGATGGTGCAATCGTCGGCACAACGCCTACCCGCGTTCATGTTGACGCCGTTGATGAGTCTGTCATTTCTGTCGAGGCTGATGGATATGCAGCAGAGTCAAAGCAAATTGAGCGCTATTTAAGTGGTTGGTTTTGGGGAAATATACTCTTAGGAGGGGTTCCAGGGATGCTGATTGATTGGATTGGTGGTGGAATGTGGTCGGTTGATGAAGGAGAGATCACTTTTCACCTAAATCCGTTAGATTAACCAGAGGAATTTTCCTATATGGGCCGGAATCTCTTACCGGCCTTTTTCTATTCCACCTAATTGCAAACGGCTGGGCGGAGAGCATCGCTGCCCCAGGAACCCTACCTGTGTTAAAATCATACTCTCTATGCAGATAGACATAGGTTCCCATGCTCGATCTGCGCTGCCTGCGGAACAACCCCAACGAGGCCGATGAGCGGCTGTGGAGCCGGGACCCAAAGTTCTCCCTGGAGCGGTTGAAAGCTCCGGACGCCCGCAGTCCGGGGATAACGAGTGGATGGCGAGGGGTGACGGCGACGCGGAGCGTGGCCTGCCGTAGAGGAACGAGGCGCTCGGAGGTTCGGCGAGATTCGCCGGCTTGAATAACGTGGGGCTTTGGGGTATCCTAACCGGCGAGACGATGGTAGACACCGGCGCCGGACCTGGTTGATATTACACCGATCGCGCCGCTCCACCGGTGGACGGCCTTTTCCATAAAAAGGGGAGGTGCACCGCTGAAAGAGGTGGGTAATGGAGTGTAATGGTCTCTTTCACCGCGCTAAACCGCAACCGAAATAGGGGTAGTATGATGATCAATTCAACGGATGATTACCGCTCCAAGCGCGAGGTGCTCAACGAGCTTGTACTCTCTCGGGGCGGAATAATCACCAAACGTTTTTTCAACCTCGACACCCGGGTCTTCGGCGAAGGGAGGCTCCCGGCCAGGTTCAAGGAGCTGTTGGGGCTCGTCGCGTCAACCGTTCTGCGCTGCGAGGACTGTGTCAACTACCACGTCCTCCGTTGCCGCGAGGAGGGCGTCGGGCGGGAGGAGTTCTACGAGGCGCTGGAGGTGGCGCTCGTTGTCGGGGGATCGGTCGTCATCCCCCACTACCACCACGCCGCGCACCGGTGGCACCAGCTTGAAGGGGAGGAGGGGAGCCGTGAGTTATAACAGCTTCGGCGCCCCCGAATGGGCGCTCACCCCCGTGGGCAAGACGGCGCTTGAGCGGGTGCTCGCCAGACACCTCTCGGTCGCCATCACCGTCGAGAACGTCATCTTCGCCGAGCCCGATCCCCTCTCGTCATCGGTCGGCACGGACCCCGGTTTTGCCCCCCGGCGCGTTACGGTTACGACCCGGAGCGGCCGCGGTGACAAGAACCGGATTGACCTCTTCTTCAAGATCCCCCGCGAGCGGGAGGTGGAGGCCCACGTGCTCGGCCGACGGCTGGGCATGCAGCACCAGCCGCGCATCCTCGTCTCCTCCCTGGACATCCAAAAGAACGGCGTCGAGACGAAGGCCTTCTGCTACATCTATGTGCCGGGGAGGCCTCTGGGTGACGGCGCCGACGGCAACGTCTTCACCACCGATTCCCTCCCCCCGGGGATAGTCGCCGACGTGGCCCTTCTCCACGCCTCCACCGCCGGACATTCCGAGGCCTACCTCAAACGGGGGTACCCCCTGACCTCACCGGAGCAGATGACCGAGGGGGGGGCTATCGCAGGCCCAGCGGAGTACCTCGACCTGCCGTACGTCCGGGACAACGTCGGGGCGGTGGAGGATATTCTGCGCCGCGCCGCCGGGGTTCTCGACGAGGCGGTCTCACTCGCCACGGCGGGGGGGCCGGTGGTGGTCCACGGTGAGATCGAACCGCGGAACATCATCGTCGGTACCGGGGGCGAGTACACATTGGTGGACTGGGGGGACCTGGGGCTCGGTTGGGCGGCGCTGGACCTGGCTCCCTGTCTCGGTTTCGATCAGATTTCCCTCTACCGGGAAAAGGCCAAGGACCGCAACCCGTACTGGAAACCACCCGGTGAGAGGGCCCTGGCCGCGGCCCGGCTGGTGCATTCCCTGATCAACCTGAAACGGCTCGTCCGGGATTTCTCCGACGGATCGTCGCAACCACCGGAGGTCATCGAGATGTGGGTCGAGCGAATCGTCGAGGCCTTGAACCGGCTTTAAGGGTGTATGCAGGCATCGAAGGAAACGCTCGCCTGGCTCGCCGGAGCCGACGAACCCTGGGTGCGCCGGATCATCCGCGACCAGCTCGACGCGA
>DAOVLG010000049.1 GCA_030631385.1 Candidatus Coatesiibacteriota bacterium
GGCGTCGTGGAGCACCTCTCCGCGATTGTAGCTGAACGGCTCGACGGCCAGTGTGGGGGGTATGAGACGGCGAGAGAGTCCGGCCAGGGGTAAGAGAAAACGGTAGATGCCGGCCAGGACCCGCTGTGTACGCTGGGAGGAGGAGAGGGTACTCGAAACGTGGTGGAGAAAAGGCTGGAGCAACCCCGTACCGAGGGCCTGTAACCGCCCGATTACCGAGGCGACTGCCGCCAGAAATACCCGCCGGGGCAGAAGGTAGCGAAGAATGAAGAGGCTTAGGATTCCACGGCCCCGCCGGCGCGCGACCCGCACCCGGGCGGCGTAGATCAGCTCGTCCACCCGCGCCCCCTGGGGGCAGTTCTCCACGCACAGCCGGCAGCCGAGACAGTTGTTGATGAGCCGCGCCAGCTCGGCGTCGTAGTCCAACTCCCCGGCCTCGGCTGCGGCGAGGAGCTTCAGCTTCCCCCGCGCCACGCTGGTCTCAGTACCCTCGACGGCGAAGACGGGGCAGACGGCGCGGCACTTCCCACAGGCCACGCAGCGCTCGAGCTCGATCCTGTAAGCGCTATCTGATAAGTTCACGATTATTCCGATTTACTGATCAATCCAGGTAATTCTTTACGTATTGATCCCCTCACGAATATTAAAAACAAGGGTATGACGATTGGATACAATATACCTAAGGGGCGGGCTATATCTGAGGAAAAAAGGATGGCCGCACAGATTATCGGTACCCCAACGACGAAAAATGCCAATCTCAGAAAATGGTCGCGGTTAATAGTCAATAAACCAATCCAGAGCAGGGAGAAGGAAACAAATATTTTACCAAGAATCTCGATTAACCCTGACCATCTCAATATACGAAAGGCATAAATTGGTATTTCACCTTGAAGAAGTCGAAATCCGCTCGAAACCTCATCAATAGAACCACCCAGCACCACTCTAATCAGCATATATAAAACAATTGGTACTAATGAAGTTAGAATAACGGGTATATTCTTTTTGAACTTATCCTCAGATTTATAGTTTATAAAAAGGTAAAGTGCACCACCGATCGCCAGGACGCCTTTGGTTAAAACACCGGCAAGTGATATCGTCAAAAACATTACCTTATTCTTGGTTCGAACACTCCAAAAAATCAGCATAATCAAGAGATAGGTTACCGGTTCAATCAAGGGATAGGCAAGTGTCCCGGTGACCCCTGACGATACGACGAAAAGACACCCTCCCAGTAATGACATTAAACGCTTAAAACCGTGGAAGCGATGAAGATACTCGAAAAAGATCAACGCGGCACCCAGGACCGATAATCCATTGATGATCAAAAATACCAAGGGGATGGGCAACCCTGTAAAACGATTGAGCAAACCTGCAAAAAAAGGCACCAACGGTCTGTAGCGATATGGAGGTTGCGGCAAGGTCAAATTTTTCGCTGCACCCATATAAATGACGGCATCATTCCAGTTTGCGCCATACTTCCAGACTTCTTTCCAATCTGTCGTTAATCCCTTTTGATCGAACTCGAGTGTGTCAACCTTATCGACTAAATAACCCAGATCGGGAAAGTCATTGAGATATTCTGTGTCGGTGAAGGGTGGTGATCCCAGAAAGTAACCGGAATTGACCGCGGGTTCGGGGGGATAAATCTGTTTTAAAGAGGTGCTTATTATTAATGCAATGAAAATAATACTTGCAGTTAGCCCCCAGCGAAGATCGAGTGATTTTTCATCAATACTTTTTGCCATTATGGATGACTCTCCGTTCTTTTTTTCCTATCCAGCATATCACAAAACGCCTCGATGCGAGTGATAAGGCCCGCCTCGCCGGACTGCTCGTCCACCTGGATGACCATCAGGGGCACACCCGCCCCCTTTGGCCTCCAGTTCCAGCAACCACGTGAAGCGTTGCGGGGCCGAGCTGCTCGATGGTCTCCAGCCCCATCACGTTTCGGACGATGTCGGGCAGACCGATAAATTTTGGGCAGAAGGACTCGCGGAAGGACCGCCGATGATGTCTCAGCCGTCGAACCTTGACCAGCCGTGGGAGGTAGATCGCGTCACACCCCTTGAGAAGTATGTGCACGTGACCGTGGAATACCTTGATCGGAATACAGGCGTCGGTGACGGTGTAGGTCGTACCGGCGTCCACGATGGCGCGGTTGGTCGGCCCGCTCAACCGGACCTCAAACCCGAGACCGGTGAGGAGCTCGCGGACCAGGGGGTAGTGGAGGAAGTGATCCAGGGCGCGGGGCACGCCGATGGTCAAGGATGGTCGGCCATCGTCGAGGGGTTCGGACTCGATCATCACCTGCATCCTCTGTCGCACCCATGATAAAAAGGGCGACCCCCTTGGTCAAGAATTAAAGGACCGCCCCAGAATCAACATTTTCTAGGCTAGAGGAGGAAACCGAACCCCAAACCGGCGCAGAGAACCATGGGGGTCTCCAGGAATTGTTGATCAACGGGTACGAACCCCGGTTCGTCAACGTTGAAGGTGTAGGAACCGCTGGCGTGAAGACGGTAGTGCACGAAGGGCTCGAGATAGAACACATCGCCGAAGACGAACTGGCAGCCGACGCCGACCCCCACGGCCAGGGCGAGGGAGCGGGTGTAGCCGGCCACGTTGTCGAAATCGGAGTAGTTGAAGGAGACTCCGAGGTCCAGGTGGCCATAGGGACGGATGTCCCCTTTTACGAAGTATCCACTGGCGCCAACCGCTATTGACCCCTCACCGACGGTGAGGGCGTATGCGGGCAGCTCCTCGCCGTTTGAGTCCAGGGCCCGGGCGGTGGCAAAGTGGAGGTTAAGCCCGATCGTCAGCTCGAGGTAATCGCTGAAGCCGATCCCGCCTTCCATGGCCGCGTAAACGCTGGTCAGATACTCCGGATTCTTCGCGTTCCCGAAACGCTGTGGATACGGCTCGGTGAGCGCGACGGGGTAGGCTGCGCGGAAGCCGAAACGGCCGTAGCCCCTCTTTCCAGAAAACTCGGCCGAAGAGACAGCTACAAGGGCCAAAAGGAGCAAAATAAGCGTCCTCTTCATACTTTCCTCCCCTAAACCCGCCCGACCGATGGCGTCTGTATCACCCTATCAATCAACAACCCTCTTCATTCAAATACTAGCACCCGCAGACACTATTGGCAAGACGCAGTCCCCTCCGAAGCTACCCAACTCATCGAACGGCGTGTATAATAAATGAACCTGCTTCCCCGAATTCGATGCCTCACCTCCATCCCGCTGTTTGCACAGTTATCCTGACCCTCCTCACCCCTCCCACCCCGGGGGTATCCTCCGAAACGGTGGAGCCCGAGGTATTCCCCCTGCCCGAACCCGTCCAGATCACCACTCACGTCTCATTCGAATCATCGCCGGCGATCAACCGCAAAAACAACCTGCTCACCTTCGTCTCCGACCTGAACGGGAACGAGGACATCTGGATCCTGGATCTGGAAAAGCGGGAGCTGAGACAGCTCACCACCCACACCGCCGATGACTACGATCCGGTCTGGTCGGCGGATGGAACCAGGATATTTTTCACCAGCACCCGGGAGGACCCCGACGGGGAAATATATTTCTACAACCTGGACCTGGATTACGCGGCTCGGCTGACGAACTACTCCGGACGCGACGAAACCCCCGAGCCGACCCCCGATGGCCGATTCATCTACTTCACCCGTACCGAGCCCGGCGGATACTACCCCCCTCCCACGGTAGACGGTGAAGATCGCGAGCCGCTCCCCAGGTTGACCAACGTGTACCGGGTGAGGTGGAACGGCGAGGATATCGAGCGCGTCACCGAGGCGGGTGGCGCCTATCCGTCTATAAGCCCCGACGGCCTCCGGCTGTGTTACGTCGTGCCCGGGGTCGGTGGAAGCGCTCTGGTGGCACAGGAGCTGGATGGGGGAGAACCGGTAACCCTCATCTCCGAACCGACCTTCATCGTCCGGCCACGCTGGAGACCCGAGGGGATTCTCTTCACCCGTTTCGCCCTGGACACGAACAACAATAACGCCCTGGATACGCGGGATAACGCCCAACTCTGTCTCTTGGAGAATGAGCAGTTGGAGCGGGTCCTCAATGGTGAGGCACCTGGCGCCGCCGCGGCGGACCGCCTGGAGCCCGGTCAGGTGACATACCGCCGTCTCACCTCGGGCGCCCACTGGGAAGGCCTTGCCGATACCGACGGCGAGATCATCTATTTCAGCTCGGACCGCTCCACGAACGGGGACATCTGGAGCATGATGCTCGCCCGACCCGAGATGCCCCGGGATCCCTCCACGGCGTTCCGCCTGGCGCGGGGAATCGTTGAGGACCCGATTGACCGGCTCCGAGCCTTCACCCTGTTCGTCGAAGCCTTTCACCACAACGACGACTGGGCCGCCCGGGCACAGCTTGAGATCGCCGCCACGATGGAAAACCTCGGTTGGATTCACCAGGCCGGCGTCGAGCGGGCCGGCGTCGTCCACCGCTGGCCGGGGGGTATCACCGCCGGGGCGCACAGCGTTCTATCCAAGTTGCAGCAGTACTGGCTCGAGGCGATATACTACGATAAGATGCCCGCCGCGTACCGGTATCAGGAGACGGGCCGGACCGTAGAGGAGATCACCCCCGATCTCCTGGCCCGCGCCCGGGACCTAGCGGTTGAAACGATTGAGCATGTCCCCTCGGTTGCCTGCGGCAGTCTCGTTTTAGCCGGGGATATCCTCTATCGGGCCACACGGACGGAGGAAGCGCTGGAGAGTTACGACCTGGCCGCCCTCCTCGGCTCCGATTTCGGTTTACGCGCCGAGGCGGATTTCAAAGCGGCCCGCTCTCTGGAGAGGCTCGGTCGGCACGGGGAGGCCCGGGAGCGCTACCTCTTCATCCTCCTGAACTACCCCGCCGAGAAGCGGTGGCAGAACCTGACACAGCGCGATTTGGTGAACCTGACCGTGGGTCGCAAGCGAGACGTGGAACGGATCGTGGCCCTCGAGGGGATGACCGACGACTACGCCGACTACCCCGAACTGGCCGGTTACGCCCAGGTTCAGATCGGTGACGAGCTCCGGCGGATGGGTCAGGAGGAAGAGGCCATCGTCGTCTACCGCAAGGTCTTGGAGGAGTACGCCCGGGCGCATTTCCTGGGCGTGAGCGTTCTTTTCAAGACGGCCGAGCTCGAGAAGGAGCTCGGCCGCCCCGAGGAGGCCGCCACCGCCCTCGAGCGGATCGTTGACGAGTTCGGCGAACTTTCCGGAGGATTGGAAGCCATCCGCGCCTCCCAGATACTCCGGAGGCTTCTCTTGGAGGAAGCGGAGGGCTACCGTCGGCGCAACGACTTCCAGCGCGCGGAGGCCCTCATCCGCCGGGCCATGGACTTCGACTACGAAAACGATCGGGGCCACCACGACCTGGTCAAGCTTTACTGTGAGGATTTAGACAAGCGGGACGAAGTCGTTCGGGCGTACCGGGATCGTGTCCGGGAGCATCCCAACGACGCAATCGCACACTACGCCCTGGGGCTTGCCCTGACCTACCCACCTGAGGGCGGGGGTGACGAGGTCAACTACGGAGGGCTTTCCCGGGCGGAGGGTGAGCTCGGAGTGGCGGTGAACCTCCGTTTCGTCTTCCCCGCCGCCTGGTTCACCCTGGGCTGGATAGATCTCGAACGTGCCGTCAAGCTGCGGGAGGAGGGGAACGACCGGGAGGCCGGCGACCGCCTGGAAAGCTCTCTGGACTATCTGCGCATCGCCCGCGCCCAGAACGACGAACTCGAAACCCCCGACTTCGAGGCCGACATCGAGCTGCTTCTCGGCAACGCCAGCTACCTCCTCTACAACTTCGAACCCGCCTACCGACATTACCAGAGGCGGGAGGAGTTGATGATTTCCGATAGAAACCCGGCGGTAGAGGCGCGCTACCACTTCAACGCCGGACGTTGCGCCCGTCACACCGAGGACTACACCGAGGCCGTCCGGCATTACGAGAACGCCAGCCAGCTCTTCGCCCTGCTGGGAAACGACGTGGGCATCCTCATGTGCACCGACGCCATCGCGCTGGTGTATTTCGAGGAGGAGCGCTACGACAAGGCCCTGAACTCCTTCATCCGAGTCGCAGAGCTTTACAGCCAGGTGGCCGATAAACAGGAGGCGTCCTCCGCCGATCTGACCGATCTAGGCGAGCGGATACGCGCCGCCGAGAGGGCGCTGGCCGCCCGCGCCAAACGCTCCTACGCCCTGCGGAACATCGGCGTCTGCTACTACTTCCTCCAACTCTACTCCGATGCCCTCGACTACCTGCAACAGGCGATGGACGTCCTGGAACAACTGGGCAGAGCACAGTTTGACACCGCGAGCAGCGGGCTCCTTGATTTCTCCTTCAGTGCGGGGCTCGTGGGTGACGCTTCCGAGGCGGCCAGGGGCTTTGACCTCGTCGGTGAGAAGGAGCTGATCTACACCTTCGCGGCCAAATGCCACGCCAACCGTGGCGATTACCACGCCGCCATCGCCTGCTACGGGCAGCGTCTCGCCCTCTTTGAAGAGACGACCGGCGAAAAGGACGAGGAGGTGGCGGCGGCCGAAAGGGGGAGGGTCTTAAACCGGATCGGCTTCCTCAGCTATCAGCTCGGCGATCTGGTGGAAGCCGGGAGGAACTACCTCTGGTCTTTGGAGGCCTGTCATCAGGGCAACGCGTACCGGGGGGCGCTCGTGGCGCTGTCTAACCTGGCGGAGATCGCGATGAACATCGCCGACAGGGTCCGTATGGAGGGGATCCCCGCCGAAGAGTTGTTTCCCGGATGGGGGACGGACAACGCTGTGGCCCAGCTCCGTGAAACCGCCGCTGATATCCAGCGTACGCTCGAGGAGTTCGCACCGAAGCTTTACAACGTAGCCGATCCAAAGCTGGGAGCGCGCGTCGCCAACGCCCGGGGCCTGCTCCTGCTGTACCTCGAGAGCGTGAGCGAAACCCCCGCGGAGCGGTACGACCGTCTCCGCAGGGCCGAGGCCGCCTTCTTTACCGCCCAAAACACCTACGAGGCTCTGGGTGATGCCGTCGGCGCGGTCGCCTCCGAGCACAACCGGGGGGTAGCGCTCGCCCAGCTCGGTTTCGCCGAAGCGGAGAACCTCCTGCAGCGGGCGCGGGACCGGGCAAGCCTTTTCGCCCTGGACCGGCTGTCCTGGCGGGCAAACCGCTCCCTGGCCGAGCTCTATCTGTCGCGGGGCGAAGCCGGCCGGGCCAAGGTCTACCTGGAGCAGGCCCTGGAGGCGGTGGAACGGGAGATCGGCCAGAGGACGCAATCGGTACCCCTCTCGATCACCTTCGCCGAGGTTCGCGAACTATACGAAAAGATGGTGACACTGGTCGCCGGCGAGGGACGGACGGAGGAGGCGCTCCGTCTGGTTGATCGCCAGCAACAGGCATACCTGGCCTCGCTTTTTGCCGACCGGGAGCTGGAATTGGCCAGCGAGATTGATAAACTCTTCCTGGGCGATGAACTCTTCACCCAGGAGCGGATATCCGCCATCGGTTCCCTGATTTCGGCCAACAGCCTCTCCGCGGATCCCGCCGTGATCGCCGAACTGGAAAAGTTGCGGCACCAGTTGGTCGCTGAACGGCTGCACTACCGGGAGATCATCGAGGAACAGCGGAAGAGGAAACCGATCCTGACAGCCCTGGTGGGGGTCTACCCCGCCGAGCTCGATGAGGCCGAAGCGGCCCTACGCTCCGACGAGGTACTGCTGACCTGCTTCTTCGTCGAGGGTGGACTCTACCTCTGGCTCTTGACTACAGAAGGCGTGCGCCAGACCGAGGTCGAGCTGGACCGGGCCGGAGCGCGGGATCTGGTTGACCGAGCGCTCACCGATGACGCCGACGCCCTCGCCGAGCTGGGCCACCAACTTCTGTCCCCCTACTCTAAGGAGATCATCGGAAGCCGAACCCTCTACATCGCCCCCGACGGTGCTCTCTGGCGTGTTCCCTGGGCCGCCCTGCCCGTAAAAGACGGTCGGTCGCTCGTAGAGACCACCCCCGTGGCGATCGTCGCCTCCTTTTCCGAGCTGACTTATTGTCACGACGCCCGAAACGCGAGCTACTCAAGGCCCCTCTTCTTTGTGGGCGGGGCGGGGGTCGGAGACTGGGCACGCCAAGCCGCCGAGGATCGTACCGCCGTGGTTGACGGCGAGTTGGCCTCCTCCGAGCTCACCGAAACCGAACTGGTGGAAACGATCACCGCCAGAAGCCACTTCGATATAACCGCCCCTTTCGAATTTTCGGGTGGAGACCCGCTTTCCTTCGGCTTCCGTCTTTCCGAAGAGGAGCCCGGCCGGCTCGCCAGACGAGATGGGGGACTGCTGGATTTCAACGCCCTCCTGGGCAACTCCCTGGACATCAACGTGGTAAGCCTCAACGATGCCGGGAGCCGGATAGAGTTGAGCCCCGACATCGGAAAGGGCCTCGCCGTCCTGAACCGGTGCTTTACCTACGCCGGGGTACCCAGTCTCATCTTCTCCCCACATTCAGCCGAGAGTGGGGCGAGGAGCCTCTTCGCCGAGGCCTTCGCCCGCTGGCGGCTGAGTGAACCGCCGGCCGAGGCGGTCCGCCGGGCCCAACTCGAGGTGCGCGAGAGGTACCCCGCCGCCGTGGCCTGGGCCGGACCGATGTTCCTGGGCTTCGCCGGATTCTCCGACGCAGAGGCCCGCACCTTTGCCGAGGAGCAGTTCTCGAACACGGTCCGCTCGGCCCTGGCCTACCAGGAGGAAAGTAAGCACGAAACCGCCCTTTACCAGTTCCTCAAAGCGGCGGGGATGGCCGAACGCCTCGGAGACGACGTGAAGAAGCTTCAGCTCTGGGGCGCCGCGGTCAGCGCCGCCCGCGGCTCCGGGAAGCTCAACCTGGCGCTGGAGTATCAGGAGAAGCTCCTCGAAGCCGCCGGCGATCCCACCTCCC